>JAPJRE010000080.1 GCA_030824725.1 Sphingomonas sp. | reverse complement strand
GGTCTGGACCGGGCTCGACGCCGCGACCCAGCCCTTGCTGTTCCTCGGCTTCCTCGACGGCGAGCCGCGCTTCGTGCAGACGCTGGCGCCCGGCACCCCGCTGCCACCGGGCCGCCCGCCCGAGCTGTCGGCGATCCTCGACGCCTTCCGCCCCGAGGATGCGGCCAATTACGCCGCCGCGCGCAGCCTGATCGACTGGCATGCCCGGCACGGCTTCTGCGCGCGCTGCGGCACGCCGAGCGACATCTTCCGCGCGGGCTGGGGCCGGCTCTGCCCAAAGTGCGGCACCGAGCATTATCCGCGCGTCGATCCCGTGGTGATCATGCTCGCCGAGCATGGCGACCGGGTACTGCTCGGCCGCCAGCCGAGCTGGCCGCCGCATCGCTACTCGGCGCTCGCCGGGTTCCTGGAGGTGGGCGAGAGCATCGAGGATGCGGTGCGCCGCGAGACGCTGGAGGAATCGGGCGTGCATGTCGGCAAGGTCCGCTATGTCGCCAGCCAGCCCTGGCCGTTCCCGTCGCAGCTGATGATCGCCTGCATCGGCGAGGCGCTCGACGAGGAAATCGCGATCGACGCGCACGAGCTGGAACATGCCGCCTGGTTCGATCGCGCGCAGGTGCAGCAGGCGTTGGCGCGGGATCCGAACGCGCCGTTCCTGGCGCCGCCGGGCTATGCGATCGCGTATACGCTGCTCAAGGCCTGGGCCGAGGGGGAGTAGCCTTCTATCCCCCCTCCTGCCTTCGGGAGGGGAGCAAGAATGCGGGAAGATTTTACGGCCGCGGCCGTGCCTGCGGGTAGGTCCCCAGCAGCCGCACCCATTTGGAATGGAAGCCCAGTTCCTCCAGCGCGCGGATCACGCCCGCGTCCTCGGGGCTGCCGACGATGTCGGCGTAGAATTCGGTCGCCGAGAAGCTCGCCTCGCGCTGGTAGCTTTCGAGCTTGGTCATGTTGATGCCGTTGGTCGCGAAGCCGCCCAGCGCCTTGTAGAGCGCGGCGGGGATGTTCTTCACCTCGAAGATCAGCGAGGTCATGAACGGGCCTTCGCCGGTGACCCCCGGCGCGTCGCGCGACAGCACGACGAAGCGCGTCATGTTGTGCGCGGCATCCGCAATGTCGCTGGCCAGCACGTTGAGCCCGTACAGCTCGGCCGCATGCGCCGGGGCGAGTGCGGCGACCTTGGGATCTGCCAGCTCGGCCACCATCGCCGCCGCACCCGCGGTATCGGGATAGGCGACCTGGGCGATGCCGTGCGCCTTCAGCCAGTGGCGGCACTGGCCGAGCGCCTGGGGATGGCTCATCGCCTCGCGCACGCCGTCGATGGGGCCGGTGCCCATCAGCGTGTGGCGGATCGCGAGGAAATGTTCGCCGATGATCGACAGGCCGGATTCGGGCAGCAGGAAGTGGATGTCCGCCACGCGGCCGTGGAGCGAATTCTCGATCGGGATCATCGCGCGGTCGGCACGGCCTTCCTTCACGGCGTCGATCGCATCGTCGAACGAGAAGCAGGGCAATGGCAGCGCATCGGGGAAGGCTTCGCGCACCGCGACGTGCGAATTGGCGCCCGGCGCGCCCTGAAACGCCACCGCGCGCGCCGGTGCCGCATCGGCCTCGCCGAGCATGCGGGCGACGATCGGGCGGGCGGGGGCGGCGAAATTCTCCATGGGCGGCGGCGCTAGCCTCCGTAGAACTCCGCCGCAAGTGTGCTTGCCTTCGGAGCCGGGCGCGCTCTAAAGATGAACCAAAGCACAGGTGGGAGCGGATGAATGCAAGATCGCTTCAATACGATCGCAGGTTGGGCGCTGGCGGGTGGTATCGCCGCCCTGGGACTTTCGATCGCGAGCGCGAAGTATTTCCACTCCGAAAAGCCTGAACGCCCCGGCTATGTCGTCGAGGCGGTTGAAGATGCGGCCGGCGGTGCCGCGGCGGCCGCGCCGCTGCCGGTGCGCCTCGCCAAGGGCGACGTCGCCAAGGGCGAGAGCGGCTTCAAGCAGTGCGCCTCGTGCCACACCATCACCCAGGGCGGCGCCAACGGCATCGGCCCCAACCTCTATGCCACGCTGGGCGAGGGCATCGCGCAGGGCAAGGGCGGCTTCGCCTTTTCCGACGCGCTGAAGGGCGTCGGCGGCAGCTGGGACCTCGACAAGATGGACGCCTGGCTGGCCAATCCGCGCAAGTTCGCGCCCGGCACCAAGATGACCTTCGCCGGCATCTCGGACCCGCAGCTTCGCGCCGACGTGATCCTGTACCTCAACAAGCAGGGCTCGAACCTGCCGCTGCCGGCCGCGCCTGCCGCGGGCTCCGAGCCCGACAATGCCGGGGTGCAGAGCAATAGCGCCGTCGAAGGCGCCGACGTGTCCGTGAACGTCCAGCAGGCGACGCCGGCCGAAGGCACGCCGGCGAAGGACCCGCAGGCGGCGGTGCAGGCCGAGAAGAAGAAGTAGGCGGCGTTTCGCCCTTCTTCGTTCCCCTCCCGCTTGCAGGAGGGGGATTAAGCTTGCAGGTCATACGCCTTCAGCAGATCGTACAGCGTCGGCCGGCTGATACCCAGCATCCGCGCCGCCGCTGACACATTCCCGTCGCTCCGCGCCAGCGCATGCCGGATCGCCTGCCGGTCCGCCGCCTCGCGTACCGCGCGCAGGTTGATCGCCGCGGCGTCGCCGGGCGCGAGGTCCAGGTCCTCGGCATGCACCGTCTTGCCCTCGGCCATGATCACCGCGCGCTTGATGCGGTTTTCCAGCTCGCGGACATTGCCCGGCCAGCTCCAGGCGTCGATCGCGGCGAGCGCATCGGGCGCGAAGCTCTTCGGCCCGGCTTTCATCTGCTCGGCATAACGGGCGAGGAAGTGGCGGGCGAGCAGCCCGGCATCGCCCGGCCGCTCGGCGAGCGAGGGGATGCGCACCACGATCTCGGCCAGCCGGTAATAGAGATCCTCGCGGAAGCGCCCCTCGGCCACCATCGCGTCCAGGTCGCGGTGGGTGGCGCAGACGATACGCGTGTCGACGGGGATCGGTTTCCGCCCGCCGATCCGCTCGATCACCCGCTCCTGCAGGAAGCGCAGCAGCTTGACCTGGAGCGGCAGCGGGATGTCGCCGACTTCGTCGAGGAACAAGGTGCCGCCTTGCGCGAGTTCGATCTTGCCCTCGATGGTCTTCACCGCCCCGGTGAACGCGCCCTTCTCATGGCCGAACAGCTCGGATTCGAGCAAAGTCTCGGGGATCGCCGCGCAGTTGATCGCGACGAAGGCGCCCTGCCCGCGCGGACTCGCCTCGTGCAGCCCCCGCGCCAGCAATTCCTTGCCGGTGCCGCTGGCGCCGAGCAGCATCACCGAGACGTCGGCGCCCGCCACGCGCTCGATCGTGCGGGTGACCTTGAGCATCTCCGGCGCGCCGGTGAGCATGCCGCCCAGCACCGCCTTCGCCTCGGCCTTCTCGGCGAGGCGGCGATTCTCCGCTTCCAGCGCGTGGACGTGGAAGGCGCGCGCGACGATCAGCCCCAGCGCGTCGATGTCGATCGGCTTCTGGTAGAAATCCCAGGCGCCAAGCTCGATCGCGCGGCGCATCGACTCGCGCTCGAAATGGCCCGAGGCGACGATCACCTTGGTCGCCGGCGCGAGCTTGAGGATCGCCTCCAGCGTCGCGAAGCCTTCGGTGGTGCCGTCGGGATCGGGCGGCAGGCCCAGATCGAGCGTCACCACCGGCGGCTCTTCGGCACGCAGCAAGGTGATCGCCTCGTCGCGCGTGGTCGCCGCGAGCACGGTATAGCCTTCATAGGCCCAGCGCAGCTGGCGTTGAAGCCCGGTATCGTCCTCGACGATGAGCAGCTTGGGCAGCATTTCGCTCACGCCGCCGCCTCTACTGCGGGCGCGGCGCGCAGCACCACGCGGAAGCGGGTGCCCTGGCCTTCGCGCGAGCTGACTTCGATCCGTCCGCCCATGCCCTGCACCAGCTGCTGGGCCTCGAAGGTGCCGAGCCCGAAGCCGCCGGGCTTGGACGAGGTGAACGGCTTGAACAGGCGGTTGCGGACGAAGCCGGGCGACATGCCGCAGCCGCGATCGATCACGTCGATGATGGCGTTTTCCTCGTCGGTGGCGAGCGCAAGCGTCACCGGCGCGTCGGCCGGGCTTGCCTCGATGGCGTTCTGGATCAGGTGGACGAGCAACTGTTCGAGCGCGGCGGGCTCGGCGATGGCAATCGCGGGTCCGGCGCCCGAAACCAGCCGCACTTGCCCCGGCTGGCGCGCGACGAGCCGCTCGAGCAGCGGCAGCAGCGGGGTGGGGCGCGGCGGCTCGCTGCGCCCGCGATGATGTTGGCCAAGTCGGGCGAGCAGCGCGTTGAGCCGGTCGGACGAATCGCGCAGCGTCGCGATCATGTCGGCGCGGAAGGCGGGATTGTCGGCATGGCGCTCGGCGTTGCGGGCGGTGAGCGCCAGCTGGCTGACCAGGTTCTTGATGTCGTGGAGCAGGAAGGCGAAGCGGCGGTTGAACTCGTCGAACCGCTGTGCTTCGGCCAGCGCTTCCTGCGCGCGCGCTTCGGCGAGATAGCTCGCCACCTGGCGTCCGGCCGCCTTGAGCAGGTCGAAATCCTCCCAGTCGAGCCGCCGGGCCAGCGCCGGGCGGCCGAGCAGGATCGCGCCGACCAATGCGCCGCGGTGGAGCAGTGGCACCACCACCCACGCGTCCGCCGCCTCGCGCATCCAGCCGGGCGTTGCCTCGGCATCGGCGGCGTCGGCCTCCCCCTGGCGGACGGCATCGACTTCGATGATGCGGCCGCTGGTCTCCAGATGCGCGGCGAGCGCCGCGTCCGCCGTCAGCGGCAGCTTGGCGCGATCCCAGTGCCAGCCCGCGCCGGCGACGAGCGCGCCGTCCTCGGCGACGAGCAGCAGGCCGGAGGGCGAGGCGGTGAGGTCGGCGAGCGCCCGGACGATGCGCTGGTCGAGTGGGGCGGCGCCCGGCGCCCCCAGCGTCTCGGTAAAGCGCAGCCATTCGGTACGGTAATCATAGCGGTGGCGGAACAGGTGCTTGGCCAGCTTCACCTTCACCCAGCCGCGCAACGCGCTGTTCGAGACGAGGGTGAGGATCGCGGCGGTCGCGCCGAACACGAAGGCGGTCTGGAGCAGCCGGGCTTGGCTGCCGCCCAGCGTCGCCAAGGCGCTGGTGGCGAGCGCCAGCAGCACAAAATAGGCGCCGACCGCGACCAGCGTCAGCGACTGATAGGCGACGGTGCGCGACATCCGGACGCGCCAGTCCCCGCGCCGCTGCAGCCCCAGGCCCATCGCGGCGGCGACGCAGACCAGTGCCGTCCCGCGCGTCACCAGCAGCAGCCCGTCCATCGGCACGCCGAGATAGGCGAGGGCGAGCAGGGCGAACTCGGTCAGCCAGAAGCCGCCCAGCGCCGCGACCGTCCAGCGCAGCCCGCCCCCGGCGGTATGGGCGAGCGCGGCATGCAGCGCCTGCGCGATCACCAGCACGCCGACGGCGACCAGCAGATGCAGCAGCAGCGCCACCGATGCCGCTTCGGTTGCGATCGGGGACGTGCCGGCGGCGACCATGTCGAGCACCGTCGCCACCACTGCAACCAGCCCGACGACGCCATAGACGGTGCCGAGCGCGAGCGGCGGGCGCGGCTCCCCGGCGCGGCGGTGGAGGAGGAGCAAGAAGGCGAGCCAAGCCAGCGTCCGCGCCGCCTCGATCAGCCGGGTGACGATCTCCTCGGCCCCGATCCCCGCGGTCGCCAGCGCCGCCAGCGCGGTGAGCGCCAGCGCGACCGCCAGTGCCCTGCGCGGCAGCGGCGCGGCGCCGGCGCGCAGCGCGGCGAAGGGCAGCAGCGCGAAGAGCAACGCTGCCAGGGCATGCAGCCACAGGCTGAGCACCGCGGTGAGCATCAGCGCGCGCCGCTGGGGAACAGGATGACGCGGGCGGTCTGCAGCAGGATCAGCAGATCGAGGAAAGGCGAATAGTTCTGGGCGTAGAGCAGGTCATATTCGAGCTTCCGGCGGGGATCGTCGATCGAGGCGCCATAGGGATAGTTGATCTGCGCCCAGCCGGTGATGCCCGGCTTCACCATGTGCCGCTCGGCATAATAGGGCAGCGCCTGCTCCAGATCCTCGACGAACTTCGGCCGCTCGGGCCGGGGGCCGACGAAGCTCATCTCGCCCTTGAGTACGCTCCAGCATTGCGGCAGCTCGTCGATGCGGATCTTGCGGATGATCCGGCCGATGCGGGTGATGCGCGGGTCGTTCTCCTCCGCCCACACCGCCTCGCCGGGCGCCTCGGCATCCTGGCGCATCGAGCGGAGCTTGAGCACGTCGAACGCCTGGCCGTAGAGGCCGACGCGCTGCTGGCCATAGAGCGCGGGCCCACGGCTCTCCAGCTTGATCAGCACTGCGGTGACGATCACCAGCGGGAAGGCGATCACCAGCAGGATCAGGCTGGCGGTCACGTCGAACAGCCGCTTGAACAGCCCCGACATCATCCGCCCCGACGAGAAGCCGTCCGAAAAGATCAGCCAGCTGGGGTTGACGCTGTCCAGGTCGACGCGGCCGGTCACGCGCTCGAGGAAGGTCGAGAACTCGTTCACCTGCATGCCGGTGGTCTTGATCCGCATCAGATCCTTCAGCGGCAGCGCGTTGCGGCGCTCCTCCAGCGCCAGCACCACTTCGTTGGCGTTGAGCAGCACGACGTGATCGGCGAGATTGTAGATGGCGTCGCGCGCGATCGCCTCGGCGATGGTGCGATTGGCCTCGCGCATCGCGACATAGCCGAAGATCGCAAAGCTGGCGCCGGGCGCCTTGGAGAGCTGCTTCAGCCGTGCCGCGCGCGGGCCAGCGCCGAGCACGACGATGCGGCGCTTGAACGCCGCGCCGCTCAGCGCCTGACCGAGCAGCACGCGCAGCATCAGCAGCAGTACCAGCGCGGTTACCGCCGCGTAGAGCAGGTTGGAGCGCCAGAAGCCGATCGGCGGCACCAGGAAATAGAGGAAGCCCAAGCCCAGTACGCCGAGCCCGATCGAGACGAGCAGCCGCACCAGCGCGTGGCGCAGCGATTGCAGCGCCTCGGGGCCATAGACGCCCAGCGCCACCAGCGCGGTTTCCAGCACCAGCGCGAAGCTCGCCAGCTGGGGCACGCGCTCGCCGATCGGGCCGACGCCGACCCCGGCCTGGTGCGCGCGCAGCTGCCAGCCGAGCTCGCCCGCCGTCACCAGCAGGAGCACGTCCAGCAGGCCGAGCAGCAGCACGGTGTTGGGCACATAATGCTTGAACAGGCGGACCATGGCGTCGCCCGGTGTAGCGCAGAAGGGTAAACGAACGGCCAAGCCTTCGTCACCGCATCAAATTTGCGTCGTATCGCAACCGTTTCGGCGCATCCTTGTTTCACAGGCGCAGACCGCCCAGCTATTCCACAGCACCGAACCCAGGGAGCCCTTCCGCATGCCGGATACCAAGCCGATCACGCCTGTCATTCTCTCGGGCGGTTCAGGCACACGTCTCTGGCCGATGTCGCGGCCCGAACGCCCGAAGCAACTCCTGTCGCTGACGGCCGAGGAGACGATGCTCCAGCTCACCGCGCGACGCGCCTCGGGGGCACGCTTCACCGCGCCGATCGTCGTCGCCAACGCCTTCCATGCCGATCTCGTCGAGGAACAGCTCGCCCAGGTGGATCTGGCGGTGCGCGCGCTGATCCTGGAGCCGATCGGCCGCAACACCGCGCCGGCGATCGCGCTCGCCGCTGTGGCGGCGGGCAGCGGTAGCGAGCCGATCCTGGTGATGCCTTCGGACCACGTGATCTCGGACGTGGATGCGTTCCATGCCGCGATCGATGCGGCGCTGCCGTTGGTGAACGACGGCTGGCTGGTCACCTTCGGCATCACGCCGGACTCGCCCGAGACCGGCTATGGCTGGATCAAGATCGGCGAGGAGGAACTCGCCCCGGGCGTCCACCGCGTCGATCGCTTCGTCGAGAAGCCGCCGCGCGATCGCGCCGAGGCAATGCTCGCCGCGGGCGACCATGCCTGGAACGGCGGCATCTTCCTGTTCCGCGCCGACATGTATCTCGGCGCGCTCAGCGTGTTCGCCCCCGAGATGCTGGTCGCGGCGCAGCAGGCGATGGACAAGGCCCGGCGCGAAGGCGCGCGCATCTTCCCCGATGCGGAGAGCTTCGCCGCCTGCCCGGCGGACTCGATCGACTATGCGGTGATGGAAAAGGCGCCGCGCGTCGCGGTGGTGCCGGTGGCGATGGGGTGGAGCGACGTCGGCAGCTGGGATGCGCTGCACGCGATCAGCAACCCTGATGCCGGCGGCAACGTGGTGCGCGGCGATGTGGTGGCGATCGAGGCGACCAACTGCCTGGTGCAGAGCGAGCCCGGCAAGCGGGTCGCGCTGGTCGGCGTGCAGGACCTGATCGTGGTGGCATCGGGCGCCGACGTGCTGGTGCTGCCGCGCGGCCGAAGCCAGGAAGTGAAGAAGCTCATCGATGCGATGAAGGACTGAGGCCGCGCGGCTGGGGTCCGGACACCGATGTTGATGGCGACGCAGCCGATCTTCCGGCCCGGCTGCGTCGCGATCGAATCGAGACGATCAGCCGCTGAAGCGGACGCGTACGGTCACGCCGCGGCGACGACGGACCATAGCGCCGAGCGCGCCGAAGCCCGCGAGCAGCATCGCCCAGCTCGCGGGTTCGGGAACCGCGGCGATGGTGAGGCTGTAGGCCGGACCGGGCGTGTTCGGCGTGAGGGTGAACGTCCCCAGCTTGAAGGTCGGCGCGGCCTCGCTACCCGTGTAGAGACTGAGACCCGTCGAGACGAAACCGGTGGGGGTGTTGATCAGGCCGAAATTGAAGAAATAGCTCGGGCTGCCGAAGCCCAGGTCGAACGTCGCGGCGACGTTGTCGATGGTGCCGCTGACCCCGGCGAGCACGAAGAAATCGCCCGGATCGACGACCGGCGGAGTCGGCGAGGCATCAAGAACGAACTTGATCGTCTGACTGCCGGTGATCGAGAATCTGTACTGCGCCGCATTGGCGGGTGAAGTAGATGCAATTGCTGCAGCACAGCAAGCGCTCAAGAAGAGCGTCCGTTTCATGCAAACCTCCACTAAGTATCTATTTTCGAGAGATCGTACGCAGGACAAACGTAAAGCGCGGGTGATATAGCAGATCTGCTCGGCGATTTGCAACAAATGCGCTGCTATTGCTGCCGTTGTGGTGTGGTTACCTATAGTTCGGCAGAAGTTGCGTCAGTTCTTGGCGCTGCGATAGGCAGGCAGGCCCCATTTCCAAACCATCGCCGCGCCGCGGAGCGCGAAGCCCGCCGTGGCCGATGCGAGCCCGGCCGCATAGGGCGGCAGGCCGAGCAGCGTCAGCAGCACATAGAGCGCGGCGGTGAGCGCGGCGGCGGTCACATAGAGCTCGGGCCGCATCAGGATGGACGGTTCGCCCGCCAGCACGTCGCGGATGATGCCGCCGACGCACGCGGTCACGACGCCCATCACCGCCGCGGGCACCGGCGGGATGCCGTAGCCGAGCGCCTTGGCCGCGCCGAACGCGGCATAGGCGGCCAGCCCCAGCGCATCGAGCCAGGCGAAGGTGCGGTCGCTCCACCAATGCTGGGGGGTGATCCAGACGATCGCCGACATCCCCAGGCACAGCGACGCGACCGAGGCATCGTGCACCCAGAAGACCGGCGCGCCGATCAGCAGGTCGCGCACCGTGCCGCCGCCGACCCCGGTGATCAGCGCGAAGAAGGTGGCGGTGACGATGGTCTGCTGGTGCCGCGTCGCGGCGAGCGCGCCGGTCGCGGCGAACACGGCGATCCCGAACAGGTCGAGCCACGGCAGGATGGGACCGATCTGGACTGCGACCGAACTGTTCATCGCCCCGCTTTGCCGCGTCGCGGACGCCCAAGTCAAACGCAGACCCTTGGCGAGCCACGCCCGGTTGGGGCAGAAAGGGCCCATGCAACGTACCGAGTCCCCGCTGATCGCGCTCGCGATCCTCCTGGCGGCGCTCGCCGGCTTCGTCGATGCGCTCGCCTTCACCAGCCTGGGTGGTTTCTTCGCCTCGTTCATGAGTGGTAATTCGACGCGTCTGGGCGTCGGCCTTGGCAGCGGCTCCAGCTATGATGCGGCGATCGCCGCGTCACTGGTGATGAGCTTCGTGGCGGGCGTGATCCTGTCGAGCGTGATCGGCCGCGCCCGGCCGCATCGCCAGCAGCCGGTGGTGATGGCCGCGGTGACGCTGCTGCTGGCATTCGCCGCGATCGCCGCGACGCTGATGCCGGGGCCGATCGTGCTGCTGCTGCTCGCCGCCGCGATGGGCACCGAGAACGGCGTGTTCCAGCGCGACGGCGAAGTGACGATCGGCCTCACCTACATGACCGGATCGCTGGTCAAGATGGGTCAGAAGCTCGCCGGCGCGCTGATGGGCGATGCCGATCGCTTCGGCTGGATCCGCTATCTGGCGCTGTGGCTCGGCTTCGTCAGCGGGGTGGTGATCGGCGCCGAGAGCCAGTTCCGCTGGGGCTGGAACGCGCTGTGGCTGGCGCCGATCTTTGCGGCCGTGCTGACGCTGCTGCTGGCGAGCATGACCCGCCCGCGCGGGCGGCCGGACCTCACGCTGGTGCGCTGAGCCGTCAGCGGAACGCCCAGCGCAGCGTCTCGGCCACGCCGCGGGTGCCCAGCCGCACGGCGGGTGCGGCGAGGGACGGGGTGGAGAAATGGTGCATCTGCCGCGCCCAGCCCGGCAACAGGTCGATCGCGGCGGCGAAGGTCATCGCCTGAAAAGGCTTGGTGGCGAGGTTGGGTGCAGGCTGTTCGAGTAGCAGCCGGGCGATTTCGCGGGTCCGCGCGTTGTAGCGCAGCGCGCTGCGCATCTGCGCGATCAGCGCCATCGCCTCGGCGCGGCTGTGCGGCACCGGATCGGCACCCAGCGCCTCGGCCACCTGCGCGAACTCGGCGAAATAGCGGTCCTGGTCGGCGCGCGACATGCCTGGCTCGGCATAGCGGATCCAGCCGTCGAGAAAGCTCACCGCCTCGGTCACGTGCACCCAGGCGAGCAGCCGGGGATCGTCGGCGCGGTAGGGCGTGCCGTCGGGCAGGGTGCCGCGGATATGCGCGTGGATGCTCCGCACCCGCGCGATCGCCGCCTCGGCCTCGTCGCGCGACGCATAACTGGTCTGGGCGATGAACCGCGCGGTGCCGCGAAGACGGCCGAGCATGTCGTGGCGGAACTTGGAATGGTCCCACACCCCCGCCAGCACCGCCGGATGCAGCATCTGGAGCAGCAGCGCGGCGACCCCGCCGACCATCATCGTCGTCACGTCGCCATGCACCCGCCACAGCACCGAATCGCGGGGAAAAAGCGCGTCGTCGCTCGGCCGCACCGGCGTTTCGCCACGCGCGGCATCGTTGAACACGGCGCGCACCTGGCCGACCATCGCCCGCCGTACGCTGTGGGTTGCAAATGCAACGAAATCCATCTTGCTAAGCTAGGTACTTTGGTAGCGCGAACAAGTTGACCGGGTTCGCTTTGCAGTGCAGCAAATGTCGCCATGGCCAGCATCGCAATCACCAACAATCCCGACATCCGCTTTCTCGGGCGGCTTCTGGGTGACGTCATCCGTGCCTATGGCGGCGAGGAATTGTTCAAGCGGATCGAATATATCCGTGCGACTTCGGTCGACCGGCACCGCGGGGTGGCGGGGGCGGCGGCGATCGATTCGGGACTCGACCGGCTGAGCCTGGACGAGACGCTCGATTTCGTCCGCGGATTCATGCTGTTCTCGATGCTCGCCAATCTGGCCGAGGATCGCCAGGGCGTCGCCACCGAGAAGGACGCCGATGTCGCCGCCGCGCTGGAGCGGCTGGCCAAGGCGGGGATCGGCCGCGAGCCGGTGATGGCGCTGCTGGACCACGCGCTGGTCAGCCCGGTGCTCACCGCCCACCCCACCGAGGTGCGGCGCAAGTCGATGATCGACCATAAGAACCGCATCGCCGAACTGATGCGGCTGCGCGACCAGAGCGTCGCCGAGACGCCCGACGGCGACCAGGTCGAGGAGGCGATCCTCCGCCAGATCGCGCTGCTCTGGCAGACCCGCGTGCTGCGCCGCGAGAAGCTGGGCGTGCCCGACGAAGTGGAAACCGCGCTCTCGTATTTCCGCGACGTGTTCCTGCCGGTCCTGCCGGCGCTCTACGCCCGCTGGGACCGCGCGCTGGGCGACCGCGCGCCGAGCTTCCTGCGCCCTGGCAGCTGGATCGGCGGTGATCGCGACGGCAACCCCTTCGTCACCGCCGAATCGATGCGCTTCGCGCTCGCGCGCGCGGCCGAGACGGTGCTCGAACATTATCTCGATTCGGTCCACGCGCTCGGTGCCGAACTGTCGATCTCGACCGAGCATAGCGCGGTGCCCGAGGCGGTGCTGGCGCTCGCCGAAGCCAGCGGCGACACCGGCAAGAGCCGGACGGACGAGCCCTATCGCCGTGCCCTGACCGGCATCTATGCCCGCCTCTCGGCCACCCACGAGAAGCTCGTCGGCAAGCGCCCCGGCCGGCCCTCGCCGATTCCGGCCAAGCCCTATGGCCATCCCGCCGAGTTCCGCGAGGACCTGGTCGCCATCGCGCGCGGGCTGGCCGATGGCGGCCCGCTCGCCACCGGCGGCGCGCTCGGCCGGCTGATCCGCGCGGTGGAGACCTTCGGCTTCCACCTCGCCACGCTCGACATGCGCCAGAACAGCGCGATCCACGAACGCGTGGTGGCCGAGCTGCTCAAGTCCGCCGGCGTGTGCGACGACTATGCCGCGCTCGACGAGCAGGCGCGCATCGAACTGCTCCGTGGCGAGCTCGCCAATGCCCGGCCGCTGACCAGCCCCTATGCCGTCTATTCGGAGGAAACCGCCTCCGAGCTCGCCATCGTGCGCGAGGCGGCGGCGGCGCATGCCCGCTACGGGCGCGACTGCATCCGCCATTACATCGTCTCGATGGCGCAGTCGGTGTCCGATCTGCTCGAAGTGCACATTCTGCTCAAGGAAGCCGGGCTCTATGTGCCGGGCGCGACCCCGCAGGCACACATCATGGCGATCCCGCTGTTCGAGACGATCGCCGATCTCGAAGCCGCGCCGCCGATCATGCAGGCCTGGCTCGGCCTGCCCGAAGTCGCCGCGATCGCCGCAGGCCGCGGGCACCAGGAAGTGATGATCGGCTATTCCGATT
>JAPJRE010000079.1 GCA_030824725.1 Sphingomonas sp. | reverse complement strand
CCTCCTGCGTATGCTTGATCTCGCTGTCCCAATAGGCGCCCTTGACCAGGCGGACGTGCATCGGGCGGCCGAGATCGTCGGCCCAGCCGATCACCGCGCGGGCGCGCTTGCCATAGGCCTGCACCGCCATGCCGAAGCCGTTCCAGCCGCGCAGCTCGGGACGCCTTGCGACCGAACCGATGATGTCGAGGCTCATCTCCAGGCGCTCGCTCTCCTCGGCGTCGACGGTGAGCGGGATGCCCTGCGCCGCCGATTCCGAGGCGAGCTGGGCCAGCATGTCGGTCAGCTCGGGGACGCAGCGATCATATTGCGCGACCTCGTAGCGCGGGTGGAGCGCGGAGAGCTTCACCGAGATCGAATGGCCGGCCTTGGGATCGCGGCCGACCGCGCGGATCGCCTCGAAATAGGCCTGGAAATAGCGTTCGGCATCGGCCTTGGTGCGCGCGGCCTCGCCCAGCATGTCGAAGCTGGCGGTGAAGCCCTTGTTCTCGGGCTTCTTCATCCGCTTCATCGCCTCGTCGATGGTGCGGCCCATCACGAACACCTCGCCCATCCGCTTCATCGCGGCGCCCACCGCCTGGCGGACGAAGGGCTCGCCGGCGCGCGAGATCAGGCGGCGGAGCGCGCCCGTCTTCTCGTCGCCGACCAGCGCGCGGCCCAGCATCAGGCCCCAGGTCGCCGAATTGACCAGCACCGAGTTCGACTTGCCCGAATGCGCTTTCCAGTCGGCATCGCCGATCTTGTCGGCGATCAGCAGGTCGGCGGTTTCGGGATCGGGCACGCGCAGGAACGCCTCGGCCAGGCTGAGCAGCGCGACACCCTCGGACGAGTTCAGCCGGTATTCCTGGAGGAACTGGTTCACCCAGCCGCGGGTCTGCGCCGCGCGCAGGTCTGCCAGCAGCGCCAGCGCATGATCCATCACTCGCTCGCGCGAATCAGGCGTGAGTCGCGCCCGCTCCAGAAGCGGTTTTAGAACATCGGGTTCGGCCGCACGGTGCAGCTTGGCCATCGATTCGCGGTGGTGTGACGGTACGGCAGTCGGCATTTTCCAGTTTCCGGTCGGCTAAAGCTTGCAGGGAGGCCGGTGGCCCCACTAGATATGGCGTGCCTATGAAAGATAATTACGCGAGAGGATAGTCTTGGCGGCGACCGTCACCCCGCACGCGATGGCCGAACGGATCGGCGCCGAGCATGTTTCGGACTGGGTGGAGGTCACCCAGGCGATGATCGACCAGTTCGCGCAAGCGACCGGCGACCACCAGTTCCTCCATGTCGATCCGGTGCGCGCGGCCGAGACGCCGTTCGGCGGTACGATCGCGCATGGTTTCCTCTCGCTTGCGCTGATGCCGATGCTCGCCGCGCGCACCGATGCGCCGGCGATCGAGGGCGCGCGGATGGGGGTGAACTATGGAGGGAACAAGGTCCGGTTCCTCACGCCGGTGCGCTCGGGCAAGCGGGTGCGGGGGCGGTTCACGCTCAAGAAGTTCGTCGAGCGCCAGCCCGGCGTTTGGGAACAGGTGCAGGAATATCAGCTCGAGATCGAAGGCGAGGAGAAGCCGGCGGTGATCGCCGAGTGGATCGCGCTGATTTACGTCTAATTTCCTTTCCCGCAAGCGGGAGGGGAGCGAAGAAGGAAGGACAGGAAATGCGCTCCGCAGTCATCGTTTCCACCGCCCGCACGGGCATCGGCCGGGCCTATCGCGGGGCGTTCAACGCCACGCCGGCGCCGACGCTGGGCGCGCACGCGATCCGCGCCGCGGTCGAGCGGGCAGGCATCGAGCCGGGCCAGGTCGACGACGTCGTGTTCGGCGCCGCGCTCCAGCAGGGCAGCCAGGCGCCCAACATCGCCCGCCTCGCGCTGCTCCGCGCCGGGCTGCCGGTCGAGGTGCCGGGCATGTCGATCGACCGCCAGTGCGCCTCGGGCCTGATGGCGATCGCGACGGCGGCCAAGCAGATCGTCGTCGACAATATGGACATCACGCTGGGTGGCGGTGTGGAGTCGATCAGCCTCGTCCAGACCCCGCAGATGCGCGTCGAGCCCGATCGCGAGCTGATCGCGATGCACAACGACACCTATATGCCGATGCTCCAGACCGCCGAAGTGGTCGCCGCACGCTACGGCATCGGCCGCGAGGCGTGCGACGCCTATGCCTTCCAGTCGCAGCAGCGCACTGCCGCCGCGCAGGCCGCGGGCAAGTTCGACGACGAGATCGTGCCGGTCACCGCGACGATGAACCTGGTCAACAAGGAGACCAAGGAAGTCTCCCAGAAGGAAATCACGCTTGCCAAGGACGAGGGCAATCGCCCCGAAACCACGCTGGAGGGCCTGCAGGCGCTGCAGACGGTGCTGCCGAACGGCACCGTCACCGCCGGCAATGCCAGCCAGCTGTCCGACGGTTCCTCGGCGGCGGTGCTGATGGAGGAGAAGCTGGCGGAGCAGCGCGGCCTCACCCCGCTCGGCCGCTATGTCGGCATGGCGGTGGCGGGCACCAAGCCCGACGAGATGGGCATCGGCCCGGTCTATGCCATCCCCAAGCTGCTCGAGCGCTTCAACCTGAAGATGGACGATATCGGCCTGTGGGAGCTCAACGAGGCCTTCGCGGTGCAGGTGCTCTACTGCCGCGACAAGCTGGGCATTCCCAATGAACTGCTCAACGTGAACGGCGGTGCGATCTCGATCGGCCATCCCTATGGGATGTCGGGCGCGCGCATGACCGGCCATGCGCTGATCGAAGGCAAGCGCCGCGGCGCGAAATATGTCGTGGTGACGATGTGCATCGGCGGCGGCATGGGCGCGGCAGGTCTTTTCGAGACGCTCTAAGGGGTTGACCGGAGGGTGCGCTGCGCTGCACCCTCCGCCCCATGACAGCAGCCAGCTATCGCGACGGGGTGTCGCTGCGGAACGGCCTTCGTGCCATCGGCCAGAGCTTCGTGTTCCATGGCCGCTCGACACGCAGCGAACTGACCAGCGCGCTGATCCTGATCGCGATCGGCGAGGTGCTGCTGTTTCTGGGCCGGCATTTCTTCCTGCCGCCGACGGCGCTGAGCGTGCCCCTCTTCTGGCGCCGGGTGGCGGTGGAGGAAGCGTTGGCGCTGGCGCTGTTCGTGCCGCTGATCGGGCTGATCGTGCGGCGGCTGCACGATGTCGGGTTGCCCGCGATTCCCGGCCTGCTGCTCGCGGTGATCGGCGTAGCCGGCGATCTTGACCGCACCCAGGTGGCGATCGGGCTTCATCCCGGGGTGCCGATGCTGCCGCTGGCAGGGCACGTCGCGCTCGCGATCCTGGCGGTGGCGCTCTACTGGTCGCCCGCGATCGGCGCCAACCGCTTCGGGACCGATCCACGAACCGTCTGAAATTCGAGCGAAAATCAAACTAATTGCCGCTTGTTTATTGCTAAGGTAACCATTGGTAGCGATATCGCCTGTCCGAGCTTCGAGAAGAAGCCGGAAGGGGAGAGAGGGCTCGATGGAAGATGGCGTGGCGCTCGTGGCCGATATCGGCCGACAATCGGTTCGCTTCGGCCTGACCGGTGGCGCGGAAGGCGTCGAGCCGCGCGAAATCAAGCGCTTTTCGAACGCTGACCATCAGACCTTCACCAGTGCCCTGGTGGCGTATCTTTGCGGCGTGGGGCTGCGCGATGCGCGGCTGCCGAGCGTGCTTGCCGTAGCGGGTGCGGTGCGCGGCGATCTGATCAACCTCACCGGCAGCCGCTGGTACATCTCGCTGGCCGGCGTCGAGGCGGTGCTGCGCGAGAAGCCGTTGGCGCTCAACGAGTGCGCCGCCAACGCGCTGGCGCTCACCCGGCTCCCGCCGACAACGTTTACTGCGCTCCCCGGCGCGGCACCGCGGCCGATCGCGCCGGGTGGCAATTATGCGGTGATCGGCGTCGGCACCGGGCTCGGCGTCGCTGCGCTGATCGGCGCCGATGGCCGCCATGTGCCGGTGCAGAGCGAGGCGGGGCATATCGGCTTTGCCCCGCAGACCGGCGACGAAGAGCGGTTCGCGACCTTCTGCCAGGCGCGCGGCGGGCTGGTCGAGGTGGAGACTCTGCTCAGCGCCAACGGGCTGCTGCTTGCCTATGAGGCGCTGTCCGGCGGCAAGCGGCTGCCCGCACCGGAGGATGTGACCCGCAACGCCGGCCGCGATCCGATCGCTGGCGCGGTGGTACGGATGTTCGTCGAGCATCTCGGCGCGTTCGTCGGCGATCTGGCGCTGACCTTCGATGCCTGGGATGGCGTGTTCCTCACCGGTGCGATCGCCCGCGCGCTGGAGACGCAGCTGAAACAGCCCGGCTTCCGCCGCCGGATGGAGGCGCGCACCGCCTTCCGCCGCCAGCTTGCCGAAACCCCGGTGGCGCTGGTCAACCGTGCCGACCTCGAACTGATCGGCGCCGCCGCCGCGATCCGGAACGCCTGAGCGGACCTGCACGTTACGGCCAGGTATCCAAACTCGGGAGACGATCATGGCCGACACGGTCGAACTGAAGAAGCATTTCTGGTCCAAGCTGGCGGACAGCCCCTTCGTGATGGCGGGCCTGCAGGACGGCCAGCACAGCGAGCCGCTGACCGCGCAGCTCGACGAGGATCAGGTTGACACGATCTTCTTCTTCATCGGCAAGGACAATCGCATGGCCAAGGGCGGCCCGGCGATGCTCCAGTTCGTGTCCAAGGGGCACGACTTCTTCGCCTGCCTCTCCGGCACCGCGCGCGTCGACAACGACTTCGCGATGATCGACAAGCTGTGGAACAGCCAGGTCGAAGCCTGGTTTCCGGGCGGCAAGCAGGACCCGAATCTCGCGCTGCTCCGCGTCGACGTCGACGATGCCGAGCTGTGGGAGACGGACATGTCGCTCACCGGCAAGGTGAAGATGCTGTTCGGCGGCACGATCAAGTCGGACGAGACCGGCAGCCACGCCAAGGTGGAGACCACGGCGGAGCGCTGAGCCGAGATTGACCACGCGGCGCGGCTGGGCGATTCAGGGGCCATGGGTCCTTCGCTCGCTCACCGCGTCCGCACCGAGGCGCATGCCGTATGGCTCGCCATCCGCGATCCGCGTACGCCGCTGGCTGCGCGGATCGTTGGCATTCTGGTCGCGGCCTATGCGCTGTCGCCGATCGACCTGGTCCCCGATTTCGTCCCCGTGCTCGGGCTGGTGGACGACGCCATCCTGATCCCGCTCGGCGTGTGGCTGTTCGAGCGGCTGATCCCGGCCGAGCAGTTCGCCGAACATCGCGCCGCGGCCGAGGACGCGAGCCACCGGCCGGTGAGCTGGGGCGGGATCGCCATCGTGCTGGGCCTGTGGGCGCTGCTCGCTTGGGGCGTGTGGAGTTGGCTGGTGACGAAGTATGATTGAGGCTTGCGTCGTCCACCCCACTTTCGTCATTCCGGCGAAAGCCGGAATCCATTGGGGCCGCCGGATCGGCTCCTGCTATACCCTAGCGGCGAATGGATCCCGACTTTCGTCGGGATGACGGCTGAAAGGGCAGGGCGCCTCCTCAGCGCTCGCCCTCTTCCTTGTCGACCCGCATCACCGGCGTCACGTCCGGATAGGGCATGATGATCCGCCCGTCGGGTGCCGCAGTGAAGGTCGTCTGGGTCGGGTAGGGGATGCTGATCCCCTCTTCCGCCAGCTTGCGGACGATGGCGATGAGGATGCGGTCGCGCGTCGGGTGGCCCACGTCCCAGTTCCCGGTCGCAACCTCGGCGATCAGTTCATAGTCGATCGAGCTCGCGCCGAACCCCACAAAGCCGTTGCGCACCGCGGTCGCGCCGTTCGCCTCGACGATCTCCTTGAACATCTCCGGCAGCCGCTCGAGCTTCTCCGGCGGCGTCTCATAGGCCACGCCGATCTTGAACGGCAGGCGGATACGGGTGCGATCGGTAAGGTTCTGCAGCTCCTTGTCGAGCAGCTGGCGGTTCGAGATGATGTGCATCTCGCCGTCGAACGAGCGGACGCGGGTGGACTTGAGGCCGATTTCGGCCACCGTGCCGCTGGTCTGGTCGAACTTGATGTTGTCGCCGACGCGGAAGGGGCGGGTGAACAGGATCGACAGCGCCGCGATCAGGTCGCCGAAGATGCCCTGCGCGGCAAGACCGATGGCGATGCCGCCGACTCCGAGACCGGCGACCAGGCCGGTCACGTTCACTCCGATATTGCCGAGCACCATCACCAGCGCGATCGCGAACAGCGCGATCGAGATCAGCAGCCGGATGATGCCGACGGCGCTCGCCAGGCTCTCGCTGGGGCTGTCACCGCGGGTGCGGTGCTCGATCAGCCCGAAGATCACCTCGCGAACCCAGATCGCCACCTGGAACGTCACCGCGATGGTGAACAGGAAGGTGATCGTCTTATCGAGCAGCGGCGGCGTCTCGGCGACGTTCACCACCAGCCGGATCGCGGTCATCACGATGAAGAAATTGTTGGTGCGCGAAATCGTGCGGCCGAAGATCGTGTACCAGTTGGCGCCGTTGCCGTCGCTGTTGCGGCACAGCCGCATGCCCCAGGAGCGCAGCGTGTGGAGGAACAGCGCGATGCCGATCGCGATGCCGGTGGCGACCAGGATGCTCAGCCAATGGTCGGCGATCCAATCGGGCGTGTCGCCGATGAAGGCCTGGAGCTGGCGCTCGAAATGGGTGGGCTTTGCGCGTGCGGTGATCAGCATCTTTTCTCGTCAGGCTGCCTTGGCGGACTGTTCGGCCGGATCGGTCTCCAGGAAGACGATCAGGCCGCGTTCGTAGCGGTCGAGGTACTGCGTGGTGCGGGGCAGGCGCAACCCGGCGCGGAACAGCGCCTGCCCCGGCTTGTCGCGCGCCAGCTCGATCAGCCGCGGATGGACATAGGATTTGCGGGCGATGGCGGGGGTATTGCCCAGCGCCTCGGTGACCGGTTCCAGCAGTGTCTTGAGGCCGATGGGCTCGGGTGCCTCCGCCAGCGTGCGATAGGCGATCACGCTCGCCCCCCAGGTGCGGAAATGCTTGGCGCTGAAATGCTCGCCCATCGCCTCGCGGATATAGGCGTTGACGTCGCTGGACGTGACCGGATGCGCCTCGCCGGCATCGTCGATCCAGCGGAACAGGTTCTGCCCCGGCAGGTCCTGGCAGCGCTTGACGAAGCGGCTGAGCGACTTGTCGGTTACCGTCATCACCCGCAGCTTGCCCGACTTGGCGCGGAACTGGAGCTTGAGCGTGCCGCCGGCGACCTTCACGTGCCGCTTGCGCAGCGTGGTGGCGCCGAAGCTCTTGTTCTCCTGCGCATAAGTCTCGTTGCCGACGCGGATCGAGCCGAGGTCGAGCAGCCGGACGACGGCGGCGACGGCCTTGTCCTTGCACAATCCACGCAGGTGCAGATCGGATTCCACCTTGCGGCGCAGGCGCGGCAGGCGCTCGCCGAACATGCCGCAGCGATCATATTTCGCCGCCTCCTGCGCCTCGCGGAAACCGGTGTGGTAGCGATACTGCTTGCGGCCCTTCCCGTCATAGCCGGTCGCCTGGATATGGCCGTTGGGGTCGGGGCAGAACCAGGCATTCTCATAGGCGGGGGGCAGGCCGATGGCGTTCAGCCGGTCGATTTCGTCGCGGTCGGTGATGCGGGTGTCGTCCGCGTCGAAATAGCCCCAGCCGTGGCGCATCTTGCGCCGGGTGATTCCGGGGGCCTGGTCTTCGACATAGACGATGTCGGCGCTGTCCATCACGATTCCTTGGGGCAGAGCCCAGGGAAATGCGCCGCAGCAACAAATCGTTCCGGAACAAGGAAAGGGGGCTCCGGGTTAGCCCGGCATATTCCGAACGATGGGAAAGGATGTCCCCATGGCCAATCTGCAGAATGCGCGCGTGCTGATGCTCGCCACCGACGGCTTCGAGGAATCGGAACTGTTCGAGCCGCGCCAGGCGCTGCTCGACGCCGGCGCGCAGGTGACGCTTGCCTCGATCAAGACCGATCCGATCACCGGCGAAAGCGGCGGCGAGAAGGGCAAGAGCATCACGCCGGACACGACGCTCGATCAGGTGGAATTCGATCAGTTCGATGCGTTGGTGCTGCCGGGCGGGGTCGGCAATCCGGACAAGCTGCGGATGAACGAGAAGGCGGTCGAGATCGCCCGCAGCTTCATGGATTCGAAGCGGCTGGTCGCGGCGATCTGCCACGCGCCCTGGCTGCTCGCCGAGGCCGATGTGGTTGCCGGTCGCCGGCTGACCAGCTGGCCGTCGATCCGCACCGATCTCGCCAATGCCGGCGCCGATGTGGTCGACGAGGAAGTGGTGAGCGACGGCAACCTGATAACCAGCCGCAAGCCCGACGATATCCCCGCGTTCAACCGCGCGGTGATCGCCGCGCTGGAAGACGTGACCGCCGCGGCCTGAACCCGAGCCGGTTGATCCAGCGCTGCGCGGGGCGCTCCACCAGCCGGTGGAGCGCCACCGACGCCGCAAGGACCAGCAGCAGGAGCGCAAAGCCGAGCAAGACCGCGTGCAGTGGCCATATCCGCGCGACCCGTCGGCGCAGGAAGTCGGGCACCACGGCAATGCCGCCGCCGCGCAGCCGCTCGCCATGGCGCAGCGCCAGCACGAAGCCCGAGAGCAGGAAGAAGAAGTCGACGGCGAGATAACCCTTGGCGAGGACGGCCTCGACCTTAAGGGGCGGGGCCGCGAGCGCGCCACGCAGATGGTAGAGCACCACCCACCATGCCGCGACGCCGCGCGCGGAGGTAAGCGCACGGAGCTCTGCCCGCCCGCTCATACCGCGACCGGGCGCGCCTTGCGCAGTGGCCGCCAATTCGCGGCGGCGCGCTTGCGGGCGCAATAGGTGTCGAGCCCGATCTGCGCGCCGATCAGCATGTAGATAAAGGACTGGAAGGCGATCGCCACGAACGCCGCGCCCAGCAGATAGACGATGTGCCCGTTCTGGAGCGCGGCGGCGAGGGGCGCGATCCAGGCTTGATCGCCCTGGGCGCGGGCATAGCGGCGACGCAGCACCTCCATACGAAACAGCCCGGCGAGGTTGATGAGCAGCCGCAGCGCCAGGCCCGGATAGCCCTGCTCGCACAGCATCTCGAAATAGGCGCTGTGATAGGCGCGGGCCTTGTCAACCTCTAGCGAGCGATCGACCACCGCGACGCCGCCCTGGTCCTCCACCACGACCTTCTCGTAGCGGATCTGGTTCTGGCGATAGGCCTCGAACCCGCCGCCCAGTGGATGCTCGCGGGCATAGTCCATCGTCCATTGCCACACGGCGAGGCGGGTCGAGGCGGAGGCGTCGCCCTGATAGGTCTTGATCCTGCCCATCCGCTCGGTGAAGGGGAAGGGCAGGAAGGGCAGGGCGGCGAGCCCCATCGCCGCCACGCAACCGAGATAGAGCAGCTTCCGCTGGGAATCTCGCAGCATCAGCAGCGCCACCAGTCCGATGCAGAGCTGCCCGGTGCGGGTCGAGGTGCCAATCGCGATCAGCAGGCAGGCGAAGCAAAGCGCATAGGCCAAGACTTTCATCCGCCAGTCGGGCGCGAAGATCGTGCCGTGGCGGGTCAACCACAGGATCAGCGGCAGGATCGCGATGGCGACGGTGGAGATGGTGCTGCCCTCGTACAGCCCCGAATTGTTCGAGACCATCAGGTTCAGCTCGCCATAGCCGCCGCCCGACAAGATGATCTTGATCGCGCCGACGATGTTGATCGAGCTCGCCGACAGCACCATGAACAGCAGCAGCGCCTCGATCCGCAGCCGGGTGCGTAGCGTTAGCGGCAGGAAGGCGGCGAAGGCGAGCGCCTTCCACACCAGTCCCATTTGTCCTTGGTTTCCACGCGGAAATCGGCGTGGAGCGTGGTAAACCAGCAATAGCCGATCAGCAGCTCGCGCGGCGCCAAGCGCACGTCGCGCTTGTCGTCGAACAGCCGGAATCCGCCCAGTGCCAGCGCCGCCGCCATTGCCGAGATCGGCAGCGCATTGAGCAGCAGATAGGTCAGCCGCTGGGGGCGAAGATGTCGCTATAGGCATAGACCAGCACGAACAGGAACGGCTTGCGACAGCCGGTGCCGAAGAACGCCGCCAGGAACAGGACGAAGACATAGTCACGCACCGCGCTTGCCCCAGCGCCCGCGCTTCTTTTCCCTGGGTGCGGCGTCCTCGCGATCAAGGTCCGGGCGGCGGAGCAGCAGGAAGGCCGCCAGCAGCATCAGCCCATGGGTGAGCGCAAGCGAGAAATTGTCGATCATCGGGCGGGCCGTTCCTTACCCCCTCTCCCTAGCGCAGGCGCAGTCGACGCGCCGTTAAGCGCGGCGTGGCATGCAGCTCTCCATGCCCGTCCTGCACCTCCTGGATCATGGCCTGCCGCTCCACAGCGGCCATGCATTCCGGACCCGGGCGATCCTGAAGGCGGAGCTGGCGCGCGGCTGGGAGGTCGCGGCGGTCACCGGACCGCGGCACGGCCTTGCGCTGGCAGGCGAGGAGGCGATCGACGGCCTGCGCTTCTTCCGCACCAGGCCGACCGGCGCCGCGCTTCCCGGCCTGCGCGAATGGCGCGAGATCGATGCCTTTGACCGCCGTATTCGCCAGGTGGTGAAGCGCTTCCAGCCCGATGTGCTCCATGCGCATTCGCCGGCGCTGCGGGTGCAGGCGGCGCTGTCTCCGGTCGCGGATCGCATCCGGTTTCTCGGCCGCGTGCCCCACGAGGCGGTCGAACGCTATTACAGCCTGATCGACGTGCTGGTCTATCCGCGCAAGAAAATGCGGCTGACCGACCTCATAGCGCCGCTCAAGCCGCTGGAGGCGATGGCGCAGCGGCGGCTCGTCGCGGCCTCCGACGTGGGCGGCACTGCGAACTGATCGAGGAGGCATCACCGGCACCTTGTTTCCGGCAGATGCCCCGGACGCGCTCGCGCAGGCCCTTGCAAATCTTTTTGACATGCGCGATCAATGGGATGCGCGTAGAACTTTCGCACATGCCCATATTGAGGCAAAGCGTAACTGGCGTGTAAATGTTGCAGTATATTCCGGTTTGTATGAAAACCTTGCCATAAAGATGGCATGAGAGCCACGTGGTCGCACACGTACCGGGTGAATGCATGAAGCTGCCGCTCGTTCCCCTTGCCGCCCTATTGCTGGGCGGCGTTTCGGCGCTGGCCGTCCTCGCCCTTCCGGCGGGGGTGGAGGACGCTTTTCTATCGGTCTCCCACGAGATGCTCGGGATCCCGACGGCCCCGCCGCTTCTCGCTGATCTGGCGCGCCCCATGTCTGCCCTCGCCACCGGTGCCATCGTGACCGGGATCGGCTTGCTGTTCGCCCGTCGGGGCGAGCGCGCCGGCAGCGCCGCCGTGCCGTCGCCAGTCCTCGATACCCTGCCGACACCAATTATCCGGCGCGCTAATTCGGCCTCCGAGACGCGACCTTGGTCCACACCGGGTGCCATCCTCGAAGCCGGCGCGCTTCCCCGCGCCGAGCTGCCGGACTGGCAGGCGGATGCGCCGGGCATCGTCGGGCGTAACCTTCCGGCCGACCTGGACCAGCCGCTCGCCGCCTATGATCCGCTGGCGATCCCCGCCGTCCCGCTGCCGCCGCCGGTGCCGCCGCGGCGGGAGCGAGCCGCGAGCGCCGGCGCGCGCGTGTCGTCCGCTCGCGACGCGGCCGATCGCCTCGTCCGCCCGGAAACCGACGCCAGTGTCCATGCGCTGCTCGATCGGCTGGAGCACGGGGTGGTGCGCCGCAATCAGGTCTCGCAGGTGCGGGGGCGGCTGCGGACCGATCGCGGCCTGGATGATGCGCTCGCCGCACTGCGGAGCCTGGCACGCCAGGCCTGAGCGCCGCTCAGCACTCCTCGACCGTCAAGGCTTCCAGCAGGGCGTGCAGCCGCCCGTCGCGCGGTTCTACCCTCGCCGCCACCATGTCGGCGACCAGATGGCCGGGGAGCGGCAGGTCCAGTTCCGGGAGCGCTGCCAGCCACGCCGTCGCCGCGGCGCCTTCCGCCAGGTCCAGTGTCAGCCGGTGCCGGGCGCCGGTGAAGGTCACGCTCGCCCAGGGCACCCACGCCGCCTCCATCACGCTTGCGGCACAGCCTGCCGCCGCAGCCGATGCAATCAGCGCGCGTTCGAGCCGCGCGCCGACGTCACGCCGCCGCGCCGCCCGGGCCTCCAGGCCGGCGGGGCGGCGAGGAACGCGCGCAGCCGGGCCGTCAGCGCCGGTCCCGGCACGCGGCCCTGCCGCAGATCGCCGACCAGTCGCGGATCCCCCGCCGCCAAGCGTCCGAACCGCGTCGCCGGCATCTGCGTCCGTTCCAGGAACGCTTCGATTTCCCCATGCAAGGACACCCATGTCCTCCTCCTTCGACTCGGATGATCACGATATGTTCTCATCTGAGCCTTGCGTAGGAAAAATCCTGCGTGTAGGAAAGAGGGTATGGAAGCCGATGTGCAACGGGCAAATTTTGCGAAACTGGTGGCCGCGAGACGGGTAAGTCTCGCCACGCTGTCGCGCGTGCTCGGGCGCAATCCGGCCTATCTGCAGCAATATCTGATGCGCGGTTCGCCGCGCGAACTGCCCGAGCGCGATCGCGCTCGGTTGGCCGAATATCTGGGCGTCGACGAGACGCTGCTGGGCGGTCGACCGCAGGCGGAACTGGTGACGGTCCCGCGGATCGATCTGGGCGCGTCGGCGGGGCCCGGAGGCTGGGCGGAAGACGAGACGGTGCACGCGCCCTTCGCCTTCCCGCCGCTGCTGCTGCGCCAGCTGGGAGTGCGACCGGAGGCGGCGTCGATGGTGCGCGTGGCGGGCGATTCGATGGCGCCGACGCTGAACGATGGCGACGAGATCCTGGTCGATCGCGATCGCTGCCGGATCGATGCGCGCGGCATCTTCGTGCTGCGGGTGGAGGGCGAACTGCTGGTCAAGCGACTGCGGTCGGCGGTGGGCGGCGTCGAGCTGGTGAGCGACAGTCCCGCCTATCCGGTGCGGCTGGCGCGCGCGGGACGGTTCCAGCTGATCGGGCGCGTCGCCTGGCTCGGGCGCGCGCTGTGAGCGCGGACCTCGACGTCGCCGCGTTCATCCGCGAGCATCTGCCGGTCGTGCCGGTACCTGGCGTGCCCGAGCTGCGCCTGCACAAGGCCGGGCCGGCAAGCGGCGTGGGCCGGCTGGGCGATGCGGCGCCCTATTGGGCCTATTGGTGGGGCGGCGGGCTGGCGCTGGCGCGGTACGTTCTTGACCATCCGGCGCAGCTGGTGGGGCGCCGCGTGCTGGATCTCGGCGCGGGATCGGGGTTGCTCGGGATCGCCGCCGCGCGCGCGGGTGCGGCCAGGGTAACGGCCTCCGAGATCGACCCGTATGCGCGCGCTGCGATTG
>JAPJRE010000078.1 GCA_030824725.1 Sphingomonas sp. | reverse complement strand
CTCCCCCCCACCACGCCGCGGCGTGGCGCGGTCCCCCTCCCCGTTCCGGGGAGGAATTTGGGTTTGGCACACCCTCAAGCCCCCGCGATGAAGGCTTCCACCGCCGCGTACGCGTCGTCGTCCGGCATCTGCTCGGGCGGGTGCTTGCAGAACCAGGCCGCCGCCGGGAGGATCGCCCCGCCCAGCCCGCGATCCTGCGCCAGCTTGGCGCAGCGGATCATGTCGATCGCCACGCCGGCGCTGTTCGGGCTGTCCTCCACCGACAGGCGGAGTTCGAGGTTCATCGGTACGCCGCCGAACATCTGGCCCTCCATGCGCAGGAAGCAGATCTTGTTGTCGTTCTGCCACGCGACATAGTCGCTCGGGCCGACATGGATGTTCTCGTCCTCCAGCCGCGCCTCGGCGACCGACTGCACCGCCTCGGTCTTCGATTCCTTCTTCGAGGCCAGCCGCGAACGGTTGAGCATGTTGAGGAAGTCGGTGTTGCCGCCGGTGTTGAGCTGGTAGGTCCGCTCCAGCTTGACGCCGCGCTTGCGGAACAGGTCGGTCAGCACGCGGTGGACGATGGTCGCGCCGAGCTGCGCCTTGATGTCGTCGCCGATGATCGGGACCCCCGCCGCCTCGAACCGCGCCGCCCATTCGGGGTTGCTGGCGATGAAGACGGGGATGTTGTTGACGAACGCCACCCCGGCCTCGAGCGCGCATTCGGCGTAGAATTCGGTCGCCGCCTGCGAGCCTACCGGGAGATAGTTCATCAGAACGTGCGTGTTCGTCTCGCGCAGCGCCTGGACGATCTCGTCCTTGCTCGGTTCCCCACCGTCACCCAGCAGGAAGGTACGGTCCGGCGCATAGTTCGCCATGTGATCGGCGACGCCGTCCAGCACCCTGCCCATCCGCACCTTGGCGCCGGTGTGCCGCACTTCCTCGCAGAACACCGCGGTACAATTCGGCTTGGCGAAAATTGCCTCGGCGACATCCTGCCCCACCTTGCGTCTGTCGACGTCCCAGGCGGCGACCACCCGGATGTCGTTGGGGGCATAGCCGCCCAGCTCCGGGTGCATCAGCCCGACCATGTCGTTGGCGCCGGCGCGGTAATGCTCGATCCCCTGGACGAGCGAGCTGGCACAATTGCCGACCCCCACGAGCGCGACATTGATGGCATGGCGGTCTGGGGACAGCATCAGGCGGACCTCCTCTCGGCGGCGAGACGCTCGTCGCGGTTGAACAGCAAAGGGTTGAGCTCGGGCCGGCTGGTCGCCAGCGCCACGGGGGTGACCGGCGCCGACACGGTGGCCGTGCCGGCATAACGGTCGATCATCCAGGCGCAGAAATCCGCGAAGGCCTGGGGATCGCGTGCCGGGCTGGTGTGGTGCGGCGCGATGCCAAGATGCTCGGGCGTGAAACAGAAGGTGACGGTGACGTCGAAATCCGCCAGCGCTTCCATCTGCCGATCGAACCAGTCGACCGCATTCTCGCGGAAGCTGTCGGCCCAGCTGAGCCCGGTGCGGATGCGGCGCGTGCCGAGCCGCTTCATCCATGCCACCGCCTCGTCGAGACGGGGGTCGTGAAAATGGAACCACTGCATCAGCCCCACTTCGGCGGCATGCTCGGCATAGACGTCTAGTGCGGGCTTGGGGTTGCCGTCCTCGCGGATCAGGCCGAGGTAGAAATGGCGGTAGTAGGAGGAGCCCTCCGCCTCGCGGTGGCGGGTCTCGGCGCCCCAGCTGGTCGGCAGGTCGAACAGCGAGTACCAGAAGACGCGCTCGGCACGCCCACGCAGCAGCTCCACCGTGCGGCGCAGACCGAACTCCTGCACTTCTTCGGCGCCGAACGAGCTGACGCCGACCTCGGTGACCCAGACCGGCTTGTCGGTGACGGCCTGGATCTCGGCGATCTTGTCCGGCCAGGCGGAGAGCGGCCACAGATTCCAGTCGAGCGGGAAGCCGTGCACGGCCACCACGTCGACCGCATCGAGCGCGCCATGCGCCTCCATCCGCTTAAGCCAGTGCGGGTCGATCGGCGACATGCCGCCGAGCACGCGGGGTAGCGTCGGATTCACCGCGCGGATCGCGTTGCCTGCCGCGATCACATGCTGCGCGAACATCGACCAGTCGGGGTCGATCGCCGGATCCCAGTGCGACTTGTTGTTGGGCTCGTTCCAGAGCATCGCCGCTTCGATCATGCGACGTCTCCCTTCGCCGGGTAGACCGCGGCGGGTCCGTATTGCGCGTAGGGCACGTCGGCGACGCCGCACCAATAGACCTCCGATTCCGGGTTCGCCTCGATCGTGAAGCCCGCCGCGCGCAGCATCGCCTGGGATGCGGCCGCGTTCGGCGCCCACCAGTTGGTCCAGTCGTTCGCGAACTGGCGTTCGATAAAGTGCAGCTTGGGATAGCCGGGATCGTTGAAATAGCCCGGCGGATCGAAGGTGCCGGGCATGTGGAAGGGATGATCCTCCGGCACCTCGGCGACCGCGTCCGACCCCTGCTGCATCGTCTGGAACAGCATATATTCCCCCGCGACATGTTCGCGGATCAGGTCCAGCGCCAGCAGGGGATGGCGCAGATGATAGAGCACGCCCATGAAGATCACGATGTCGAACCGCCGTCCGAGCGCGGCCACGTCATAGACCGAGCGGTTCTCGAAGCGGACATCGTCGTAGCCCAGCGCCTCGGCCGCGAAGCGCGCCTGCTTCAGATAGCGCTCGTCGCTGTCGATGCCGAGCACCTCGCCCGCCCCGCGCCGCTTCATCTCGAAGGCATAGAAGCCCGCATTGCAGCCGATATCGAGCACCGACCGACCCTCCAGGTCGGCCGGCAGCGCATCGGCGAAGCGGGCGAACTTGAAGGCGGGATAATCGCCGAGGAAATGGTCCGGCGCCGTCTCCACGCCTTGAATGCGGATGTTCTGGAACCATGGCCCCAGCGCGTCGATCCGCGCGCGCAGATCGTCCGCCGGCGCAGATCGCGCAGCGGCTGCAAGGTTCTTCATTCCTGTCCCCCGTTGAGCTTGAGCAGACGCGCCCCCCAATTTCCGATCAGCAGCGTGCTGACCGAGCCGGGGTCCACGTCGAAGGCGAGCAGGCGATCGAGGCCCAGCCCGAGATAATGGGCGACCACGCCCCGAATGATGTCGCAATGGCTCACACAGAGGAGCGTGCCGTTCCAGCCGCGGTCTACCAGCGCATCGAGATGACCGACGGCGCGTTCGGTCGCCTCCGCCATCTTCTCACCGTTCGGCGGGCGGATGAGGGACCGCTGCCGGTTCCATTCGCGCCAATCGGCATCGCGCTCGAGTTCGTCGAAACTGCGCCCCGTCCAGGCGCCGAAATCGATCTCGTCCAGCGCTTCCACCACCTGCGCGCGAACGCCGATCCGGCTGCCGATGATCTCTGCTGTGGCGCGGGTGCGCTCGCGCGGGCTGGTGTGGATCGCCGCGATCGGCACCTCGCGCGCAAAATGGGCGGCGAGCCACTGCGCCTGCGAGTGTCCGGCCGCGGATAGGGGCGAGCGCAAGCTGCGGCCGCTCAGCACCAGGCCGACATTGTCATGCGCCCCATGCCGGATGAGATGTACTTTTGCAGTCATCGGAATATTTGCAGCCTACCAGCATCAACTTAGATGCTTCCGTAACAACTGCTCTACCGCAATTGTTCCAACTAACTTAAATTATCTTCAAATATTCAACACGTTAAAATTAGTCGTTACGTCACGATCTCGGGGAACAAAGATGAAGAAGAAGCTGTTTTCTTCACCGGCAGGCGATTTCCTAGCAAGTCATCATTCTGTCACGACTTACCTAGGTTAATTCTCGAGGCAGGAAAGCATCGACATGGCGGAAAAGGTGCTCGTAACGGGCGGTGCGGGGTTTATCGGGTGCCAGGTTTCGGCGGAGCTTCTTCGCAGAGGGCACCAGGTTCGGGTGCTAGATTCGATGCTGGAACAGGTTCATGGCGACCGCGCACGCCCCGAAGCACTGAATTCCGAAGTCGAACTGATCCGCGCCGACGTGCGCGATGGTGACGCGGTCGCCCGCGCGCTGCAGGGCGTCGACAGCGTCATCCACCTCGCCGCCGAGGTGGGCGTCGGCCAGTCGATGTACGAAGTCGAACGCTACACCTCCACCAACGATGTCGGCACCGCGGTGCTGTTCGAGCGGCTGATCGACACCCCCGTCCGCCGGGTGGTCACCGCCTCGTCAATGAGCATCTATGGCGAAGGCCTGTACCGCGATGCCGACGGCAAGCTCGTCGAGAATGCCGAGCGCGGCATCGTTCGCGACGGCCAGCAGCAGTGGAACCCGCTCGACGCGCAGGGCCGCCCGCTGGAGCCGGTCGCCACGCCCGAATGGAAGCGCCCCAGCCTTGCCTCAATCTACGCGCTCAATAAATATGTGCAGGAGCGCACCACTCATATCATGGGCGCGCCCTATGGCATCGAGACCGCGTGCCTGCGCCTGTTCAACGTCTATGGCCCCGGTCAGGCGCTGTCGAACCCCTATACCGGCGTGCTGGCGATCTTCGCCTCGCGACTGCTCAACGGCCAGCGCCCGATGATCTTCGAGGATGGCGAGCAGCGCCGCGACTTCGTCCATGTCAGCGACGTCGCCCGCGCCTTCGCCGACGCACTCACCCTGCCCCAGGCCGCCGGCCAGACCTTCAACATCGGCTCGGGCGACGACCGCTCGGTGACGCAGGTTGCCGAGGCGCTCGCCCGCGCGATGGGCCGCAACGACGCGGCACCGGAAATCGTCGGCAAGACACGCGTCGGCGATATCCGCCACTGTTTCTGCGACACCAGCCTCGCCCGCGAGAAGCTCGGCTTCGAGGCGCGGCAGGATTTCGAGGCAGGTCTCGCCGAACTTGCCGACTGGGTGCAGCAGCAGACCGCCGAGGACCGGGTGGGCCAGGCGCGCGCCGAGCTCGAAAAGCGGGGCCTCGTCGCATGAACGGCGGCGACGAACGGCCGATCCTGATCACCGGAGGCGCCGGGTTCATCGGATCGAACCTCGCCGACCGGCTGGCGCGGCAGGGCGAGACGGTGGTGATCTATGACGCGCTGCGCCGCCCCGGCGTCGAGCGCAACCTCGCCTGGCTGCAGGCGCGGCACGGCGACCGCATCCGTGCCGAGATCGCCGACATTCGCGAAACGACCAAGCTGGTGGAGGCCGTACGCTCCGCCCGCGCGGTGTTCCACTTCGCCGCGCAGGTGGCGGTGACCACCAGCCTCACCGATCCGACCGCCGATTTCGAGGTCAACATCGCCTCGACCTTCGCGCTGCTCGAGGCGGCCCGCACCGCGGCCACCCCGCCGCCGGTGATCTTCGCCTCGACCAACAAGGTCTATGGCGACCTCGCCGACCTGGAGTTCGAACTGGGCGACAATGGCTATCAGCCGGTCGACCGCGACGTGCACGCCAATGGCATCGGCGAGGCAAGGCCCCTCGATTTCCACACGCCTTATGGCTGCTCCAAGGGAGCAGCCGACCAATATGTCCTCGACTATGGCCGCAGCTACGGGCTGCCCACCGCAGTGCTGCGGATGAGCTGCATCTATGGCCAGCGCCAGATGGGCACCGAGGACCAGGGCTGGGTCGCGCATTTCCTGATCCGGGCGCTCGAAGGCGCGCCGATCACGCTGTACGGCGACGGCCACCAGGTGCGCGACATTCTCGACGTGTCGGACGCGGTCGACGCCTATGTCGCCGCCTGGCGACAGATCGACCGGGTGTCGAGCCAGGCTTTCAACCTCGGCGGCGGCCCCGCCAATGCGGTGAGCCTGCGCACGCTGCTGGCGCATGTCGAGACGATCACCGGTCGCCCGCTCGACGTGCATTTCGACGATTGGCGCGCGGGCGACCAGCGCTATTTCGTCGCGGACACCAGCAAGGCCCGCGCGGCGCTGGGGCTCGGCACGCCGACGGCATGGCGGGACGGCGTGAGCGCGCTCGCCCGCTGGCTCGGCGAGGAACGCGGCCTGACGATCGGTCGCCCGCTCCAGCGCGAGCGCATGGCGGCAGCCGCGCTGTGACCATGGCCGCGCCGCTGCGACTGCTGCTCACCACCGATACGGTCGGCGGCGTGTGGCAATACAGCACCGACCTTGCCGGCGCGCTGGCCGAGCGCGGCGTCGAGACGGTGCTCGCGCAGCTGGGGCCACCCCCCAGTGATATACAACGGGCGGAGGCGCGGGCGATCCCCGGCGCCACCTTCATCGAAACGGGACTGCCGCTCGACTGGCTGAGTGACGGTCCTGCGCCCGTGCTAGCAGCCGGTGCCGAGATCGGCCGGCTGGCGCGGCTGCACGGCGTCGATCTGGTGCAGCTCAACATGCCCACCCTGGCAGCGTCTGCGGACCCGGGTGTGCCGATGCTGGCGGTGACGCATGGCTGTGTCTCTACCTGGTGGCAACATGGTCGGCCTGGTATTGCGCTGGATCCGAGCTTCGCCTGGCACCGCGATCTGACCGACGCGGGGCTTCGCGCGGCCGATCGGGTGGTCGCCCCCTCCGCCGGCTATGCCGAAGTCGTGCAGCTTTATTATGGCCTGCCCGCACTGCCGACCGTCGTGCACAACGGCCGCGCGCCGCTGGTCACGCCGAGGAGCGAGCCCGCGCAGGATTGCGTGCTGACCGTCGGTCGCCTGTGGGACGCGGTAAAAGGCGCCGAACTGCTCGACGCGGTGGCGGGGCAGCTCTCCGTGCCGTTCCACGCCGCAGGTGCTGTCACTGGCCCCCATGGCGAGTCCGTGCGGCTGGAAAACCTGCATCTGCTCGGCCAGCTGGCCAGCGCGGCGCTCGCGAAGCGGCTCGCCGCGCGGCCGATCTTCGTCTCCGCCGCCTGCTTCGAGCCGTTCGGTCTCGCCGTGCTCGAAGCCGCAGCCGCCGGATGCGCGCTGGTGCTGGCCGACATCCCTGTATTCCGCGAGCTTTGGGAAGGCGCCGCCCTGTTCGTCGCTCCCCGCGAGCCCGCCGCCTACCACGCTGCGACCGAGCAACTGATCGGCGACCTCACGCTGCGCCGCCGCCTGGGCGTCGCCGCCACCGTGCGTGCGCGCTGCTACACCCCTGCCCGCATGGCCGATGCCATGCTCCCCCTCTACCGCCGGCTCCTCGCCGAGCGCGCGCCCGCCGGAAAGGTCGCGGCATGAAGATCGTCTATTTCACCCATTCGCTGGCGTCGTGCTGGAACCATGGCAACGCGCATTTCCTGCGCGGCGTGCTCAGCGAACTGATCGCCCGCGGCCATGACGTGAAGGTCTGGGAGCCGGAGGATTCGTGGAGCCTCACCAACCTGCTCGCCGATTATGGCCAGCAAGGCCTAGCGCCGTATCGCTGCGCCTATCCCGAGCTGCACTCCCATACCTACACGCCGATGTGCACGCCCGCAGAGATGATCGGGGACGCCGATCTGGTGATCGTGCACGAGTGGAATGATCCCAAGCTGGTTTCCCGCATCGGCCATGCCCGCGCGATGGGTGGCAGTTTCACCCTGCTCTTCCACGACACCCACCACCGCGCGGTCAGCGAGCCCGCGGCGATGCAGGCCTATGACCTCGACGACTATGACGGCGTGCTCGCCTTCGGGGAGACGCTGGCCGAAGTCTATCGCGGCTGGGGCTGGGGCAACCGCGTCTGGACATGGCACGAAGCCGCCGATCTGCGCCGCTTCCAGCCGCCCGCCCACGAAGGCGATCGCGAAGGCCTGGTCTGGATCGGCAACTGGGGCGATGGCGAGCGGACCGAGGAACTGGGGCGCTTCCTGTTCCAGCCCGCCGCCGAGGCTGGCCTGCCGCTCGACATCTACGGCGTCCGCTATCCAGACGAGGCCAAGGCGATGCTCGCCCGCCACGGTGCGCGCTATCATGGCTGGGCCCCCAACGCCCGCGCACCGGAGATCTTCGCCCGGCATCTCGCGACCGTGCACGTGCCCCGGCGCTATTATGCGACGATCCTGCCGGGCATCCCGACGATCCGCGTGTTCGAGGCGCTGGCCTGCGGCATCCCGCTCGTCTCCGCCCCGTGGGACGATGCGGAAGGCCTGTTCCGGCCGGGCACCGACTATCTGGTCGCGCGAGACGGCGCCGAGATGACCCACCACCTCATGGCGCTTCGCGACGACGCCGATCTCCGCGCCGCACTGGTCGCCCACGGCATCGAGACGATCCGGACCCGCCATAGCTGCGCGCACCGGGTCGACGAACTGCTCGCCATCGTCGCCGGCCTAGCCCGCCCTCAACTTGCCAAGGACGCCGCATGAAGATCGCATTCTACGGATCCAGCCTGCTCTCTTCGTACTGGAACGGCGCCGCGACCTATTATCGCGGCATTCTCAAGGCGCTGGCCGCGCGCGGCTATGACATCACCTTCTACGAGCCCGACGCCTTCGAGCGCCAGCAGCACCGCGACATCGATCCGCCGTCCTGGGCCAAGGTCGTGGTCTATCCCGCCACCGACGAGGGCCTGCGCAGCGTGCTGGCCGAGGCGCGACATGCCGATGTGGTGGTGAAGGCAAGCGGCGTAGGCGTGTTCGATCGCGAGCTGATCGAGGCGATGCGCACCGCACCGCGCCCGGAGGCGCTCCGCATCTTCTGGGACGTCGATGCCGCCGCGACGCTCGACGAGATGCGCGGTGATCCTGCCCACCCCGTCCGTGCCATGCTGCCGGAGATCGACCTGGTGCTCACCTATGGCGGCGGCCCGCCGGTGATCGACGCCTATACCACGATGGGCGCGCGCGCATGCATCCCGGTCTACAACGCGCTCGATCCCGAGACGCACCACCCCGCCCCGGCCGATCCGCGTTTCATCGCCGATCTCGGGCTGCTCGCCAACCGACTTCCCGATCGCGAGGCGCGGATCGAGGAGTTCTTTCTCCGCGCAGCATCGCTGGCGCCGGACCGCCACTTTCTGCTCGGCGGCAATGGCTGGCACGACAAGGGGTTACCGGCGAACGTCCGCGCGATCGGCCATGTCGGCACCGCCGACCATAATGCGTTCAACTGCACGCCCCAGGCAGTGCTCAACGTTGCGCGCGATTCGATGGCGGCGATCGGCTTCTCCCCGGCCACGCGCGTTTTCGAAGCTGCTGGCGCCGCTGCCTGCCTGATCACCGACGCCTGGGAAGGCATCGCGCTGTTCCTGAAGCCCGACACGGAAGTGCTCGTCGCCCGCGACGGCCAGGACGTGGCCGAGCATCTCGCCATGCTCACCCCCGAGCGCGCCCGCGCGATCGGCGCGGCGGCAAAGGCCCGGGTGCTCGCCGAACACAGCTACGACCTCCGGGGCGCGCAGGTCGATGCGATCCTCAAGTCGCACCAGCCCCGCGAAAGGAAAGCCGCATGAAGCTGATCGTCCTCGGCCTCAGCCTCGGCTCCTCCTGGGGCAACGGCCATGCCACCACCTTCCGGGCGCTGCTTCGCGCATTCTCCGCGCGGGGACATGACATCCTGTTCCTGGAGCGCGAGGTGCCGTGGTACGCCGGCGCACACCGCGACCTCGTCGATCCGGACTTCTGCCGGCTGGAATATTACCGTACGCTCGCCGATCTCGACGCCTGGCGTGAGACGATCGCCGAGGCCGATGCGGTGATGGTCGGCTCCTATGTGCCGGATGGGGTTGAGGTGGGCCGGTTCGTCCAGGGTACGGCCAAAGGCGTGACCGCCTTTTACGACATCGACACGCCGGTCACCCTCGCCAAACTCGCGCGCGGCGAATTCGAGTATCTGATGCCCGCGCTGATCCCGGGCTATGACGTGTATCTCAGCTTCACCGGCGGCCCGACGCTCGACCGGATCGAGCGCGAGTTCGGCAGCCCCGCCGCCCGCGCGCTATACTGCTCGGTGGATACCGACGCCTATCGCCCGCTCGACGTGCCGGAGCGCTGGGATCTCACCTATCTCGGCACCTACAGCCCCGATCGCCAGCCGACGCTGGAGACGCTGCTGCTGGAACCCGCGCGTCACTGCCCGGAGAAGCGCTTCGCCGTCGCCGGCCCGCAATATCCCGACAGCATCGACTGGCCCGCCAATGTCGAGCGCATCGAGCACCTGCCCCCGGCCGAGCATCCCGGCTTCTATTCCGCCTCGCGGATGACCCTGAACGTCACCCGCGCCGACATGATCGCGGCCGGCTGGTCGCCCTCGGTGCGGCTGTTCGAGGCGGCGGCGTGCGGCACCCCGATCCTGTCGGACCGCTGGGACGGCATCGAGAGCCTGTTCATGCCCGGCGCCGAGATCCTGCTGGCGGACACGACCGAAGATGCCATCGCAGCGCTCCACCGCGACGCGGAGGCGATCGGCACCGCCGCGCGGCGCCGCCTGTTCAAAGGCCATGATGCCGCCCACCGCGCCGCCGAACTCGAAGCCCATCTCAACGAAGCCAGAACGCGGCCCCGCGGCACGCGCCGGGAGAGGAATGCCCCGATGACGAACGATACAGAGAAGTCGCTGATCCTGGTCGCCGGGGGCGCGGGCTTCATCGGCTCGCACCTCTGCGCCAAGTTGCTCGACCGCGGCGAGCAGGTGGTGTGCCTCGACAATCTCCAGACCTCGAACCTGTCCAACCTGCGCGGGCTGGAGGGGCGCCCCGGCTTCGAGTTCGTCCGCGGCGACATCGTCGATGAACTGCCGGCAACCATCCTAGAACGCGCGCATCGCTTCAAGCAGATCTACAACCTCGCCTGCGCCGCCTCGCCGCCGCAATATCAGGTGGATCCCGAGCATACGATGCTAACCAATGTGGTTGGTACCGATCGACTGCTGCGGCTCGCGTCACAGGCCGGCGCACGGTTCCTGCTCACCTCCACCTCGGAAGTCTATGGTGATCCCGAGATGCATCCCCAGCGCGAGGAGTATCGCGGCTGGGTAAGCTGCACCGGCCCACGCGCCTGCTACGACGAAGGCAAGCGCGCCGCCGAAGCGCTGACCTATGATTTCTGCCGAACCGGGCGCGCCGAAGTGCGGGTCGCGCGGATCTTCAACACCTATGGCCCGCACATGCATTTCGACGACGGCCGGGTGGTGTCGAACCTGATCGTCCAAGCGCTCTCCGGCAAGCCGCTGACGCTCTATGGCGATGGCAGCCAGACGCGCAGCTTCTGCTATGTCTCGGACCTGGTACGAGGCCTAATTCTGCTAATGAATAGCGATATCACCGGCATGGAGCCGATAAACCTCGGAAATCCTTATGAGATCACGGTAGGCAAGCTGGCGGAAAATGTCGTGAACCTGACCGGGGCAGAGATTGCTATTGAATATCATCCGCTTCCCACCGACGACCCCCGCCGCCGCAAGCCAGACATCTCGCGCGCGCATGCGCTGCTCGGATGGGAACCGCGCGTCTCGCTGGCCGAAGGGCTTGAAAGGACGTGCGCCTGGTTCATACAGGCGATGGACATCGCCCCCCGAAAAGCGGCTGTACTCGAGGTTGCTGCGGAATAAAATCAACGGGTTCCACGCTCCCCGCGCATCCGTGCTGCCCTTAATGCCGTAGTTCCTTTCGCCAGCCCGCGGCGTAATTCTGGCCCCGCCGCGCCCCGCTAACCGCATGCCCTCGGGGCGCGGCACCGGCGCGAACCATCCAGTTGGCGAAAGGAACGGTTTCGGGTGACGCAGCCCCATGCACGCACTGCCATTTCCGATCGACACGCCGCGCCGGATTGGCATGCCCATGCGTTCGCCGACCCCCTCCATCCGGCCGCGGCACCCGAAGCCGTTCTGGCGACGCTCCACGCGCTCGTAGAGGCGCACCACGCCGAGCGCTCCCGAGACGCGGGAGCGCAGTCCGACGATCGCGCACATTGGGCGGGTCGGATCGCCGCCCTGTACAGCGCCACCACCAGCAACGCCGCCGATCTCGAGCTGCTGGTTCGAGACGCGCTGCAGGCCTTCCAGTTCGGCGAAGCGCCGGGTATTTCGATTGTGGGCCCCGGCATAGTAATTCGTCCGGCGACGGCGCTGCTGCTGACGCTGGTCTTCCACGAACTCACCACCAATGCGATCAAGTTCGGCGCGCTGGGCGGTGGCACGCGGCATCCTGCGTTGCATATCGCCTGGAAGCACAGCGCGCGCGGGGTCGATGTCGCGTGGAGGGAGCGCGGGGTTGCCATACTGGCGCCGGCAGAGCGCCCCCGCTCGGGCTTCGGAAGACAATTGATAGAACGCACCCTCGCATCCTATTTGAGCACCCCGTCAGTTTTCCGCTTACTTCCCGGCGGGGTCGACTGCAGGTTCACGCTTCCGGAACAAGCGGGAATTTACTGATCCTTGTTAGCCAGTTTATTCTGAACTTTGCAGACCGACGGCGCGTTTGCTTGGGATTATGTTGACAACTCCATCCCAGGCGACGGACACATCTGCATCCAGCCGATTAGGCGCACTTGCCTCGCTCAGCGATGCCGAGCGTCGTGCGCTCGGGCAGACGGCGGAGTTTCCCCAGCGGATCCGCGCCACCCGCGACCTGATCGTGGCGGGGCAGCGCACGCCGGGGCCGCTGCTCGTCCTTGATGGCTGGCTGGGGCGCGTACAACTGTTCAGCGACGGCCGCCGCCAGATCCTCAGCTTCCTGCTGCCGGGCGACGTGATCCAGGACGCCCGCACCTTCCAGCCGGTAGCGCCCAGCACGATCACCGCGCTGTCCGATGCGGTCCTGTGTCCCGCCCCTGCGGCAGAAGACGAGGGTCTGCGCGAAGCCTATGCCGCGAGCGCCGCGCTCGATGAGATCTATCTGCTCCGCCAGATCGCCCGGCTGGGCCGGATGAGCGCCTATGAGCGCATCCAGGATTGGCTGTCCGAAATCCACGAGCGCCTGCTCCTCGCCGGTCGCGCCGGGCCGGAGAGCTTCCCGATGCCGCTCACCCAGGAAATGCTGGCCGATGCGCTGGGTCTCACCAGTGTCCATGTGAACCGCACGCTCCAGGCGATGCGGCGTGACGGCATCGTCGAATGGCGCGGCGGCACCGTGCGCCTCCGCCAGAGTGCTGCAACGACGGCGGGACGCGGACGCCCGATGCCGGAGGGCGCGATCCCGGCCTTCCGCAAGGCGCTGCTCGCCGGCTAGATCAAGACCGGGAGGAAGACGGCGCCGCCGCCACGGGCCCGCGCGCACTCAGGGCGCGCACGCGCCGCGCATATTCGTCCGCCAGGCGGAAATGCGCGAGCGCGGCGGCATTGTCCTCGCAGGTCGAGGCGATGGCCAGCTCGGCACGCGCGCGGCGCTGGAAATAGCTGCGATCATCGGGACTGGGCATGGTCGGGACTCCGTTGCTCGAACGCCGATGCTACACCCGTTTTGCAGCACTCCACCTACGCACATATCAGGACAACGCGGGACAAAGGGCGCATCCGGAGTCGACGCGCGCGCGATCAAACGGCTAAAGGCGCCGGCCATGACC
>JAPJRE010000077.1 GCA_030824725.1 Sphingomonas sp. | reverse complement strand
CCTGGATCGCGAACCCCAAGCCGGTGGGCCTCTACGACACGCCGGAGGACGAACGCTTCTGGCAGGGCGTCCGCTCGAGCCCCAAACGCTCGACCTCGGAGGTCCGCTCGAAGTTCCGCGACATCGATCGCCGGCTCGCCGACATCGAGATGTTCTACACCAGCCGCAACACCCGGCTGGCCGACGAGATCGACAGCCTGCGCTGAGGCGCAGGCGGTCAACAGGGAGGCAAGACGATGGACTGGAGTGGCCCTGGCTTCGTGATCGCACTGGTGGCGATCTCCACCTTCGGGTGGCTGGCCAACAACTGGATCCGCGCCAAGCACGGCTATTCGATCAGCGACGACAGCGGCAAGAATATCGACAAGGTCGATGCTGACGCCAATCGCAAGATCGACCTGCTCGCAGCCGAGAACGAACGGCTCGCAGGCCAGATCAGCCGGCTGGAAGACCGAATTTCGGTGCTCGAACGGATCGCGACCGATCCCGCCGAGCGCACCGCCCGCGCGATCGACGCGCTGCGCTGAGGAGACGACCGATGATCGAAGTAGCGCTCGCCCCGTTCCTGCCTTGGATCATCCTCTCGGGCATCGCGCTCGGATTTGCCGGCATCGCCGCGGGGATCTTCAGCTACTGGCTGCGCGTCAAGCACGGCTATCCGCTGGAAAGCACCTGGGGCAAGGCCATCTACCCCCAGCGCAACGACGAGATGATCGAGCGGGTCAAGCTGCTCAGCCAGGAAAACGCACAGCTGCGCGCCGAGCTGGGTGCGGTCAAGGATCGGCTAGCCAATGTCGAACGCATCGTGACCGACGGCGCGCACCAGCTCGATCGCGAGATCGATGCGCTCCGCAACCGCTCGAACTGAAGGAGGCTTCGATGAACTTCAACATGATCGCGTTCTTCACGCTCGTGGTGGTCATCCCGGTCGTCGCCGGCGTCGGCAGCGACATGTTCCGCCGGTGGCTGAAGCACAAGGAGGCGATGGCCCAGGCGCTCAACGCCCAGACGGCGGAGAAAGCGGCACAATATGCCGCACAGACGGAACGGCTGGAGCAGCGCGTGCGGGTGCTGGAACGGATCATCACCGATCGCGGGATGGGTCTCGCCGAAGAAATCGAGACGCTGCGGGACGCACCGCTAAACTGAACCGGGCTTTTCGCCCCCATTTGAAGCAAGGAAATTTCGATGATCATCATGCTCGCAGTGCTTGCCGCACTGTGCGGGGGAGCTATTGCCCTCGCTGAAAGCCGCGATCGCCCCCGCCGCCGCGCCCTCCGCGCCGCCCAGGCATCGCAAGCAGGGAACTGAGGCGCCACGCGCGCCAGTAAGGGGAGTAAGGTGCAATGAACCCGGCAGAAATGATCGTCGCGATCATCGCCATCATCATGATCGGCAAGGTGCTCCAGGCACGCTACGGCGCAGGCAAGGGCCGCGACAACCCGCTCGAAGGACTGGCGAGCCGCGATCCCGCCGAGAAGCTCGAAGCCGAGCGCCTCCGCGACGAGATCCGCGCCCTCAAGGAGCGCGTGCAGGTGCTCGAGCGCGTCATCACCGACAATGAAAAGAGCCTGCGGCTCGATCACGAGATCGAGCAGTTGCGCGACAAGAACCGGATCTAAGCCATGTTTCTGGGAGCGAACCCCATGACCAGCGACCCGCAAATCGCCATCACCTTCGCCGTATCGGGCCTTGCCGGGCTCGGCATGATCACCGCCGCGGCGCTGTCCGGCTGGCGCGGCTGGCTGGCGCTGAAGCACCGCGAACTGGTCGAGCTCCGGCGCCCCGAGCAGACCGCCGCGACGATGCCCAGCCCCGCCTCGCGGATCGAGCTGGCCGATCTCAAGGAGCGCATCCGCAAGCTGGAAGCGATCGCCGCCGGGGTGGACCTGTGAGCCAGGCAACCCCGCCGGTGGCGGACAGCCAGCCCGCCCCGGCGCCGGCGCGCGCCTCCCGCCCTCGGCTGGGCCTGCGCTACGACGCGCCGACGGCGAAGTAAGCACGAGGCTGGAAAAGCGCGCGCCACCCGGCTAGCGCGGCACCCATGACAAGCCTCGCCGATCTCCAGGAAGAATACGGGTTTCTCGACGCCGACGATCGCTATCGCTTGCTGATCGATCTCGGCAAGGCGCTGGAGCCCATGCCCGACCCGCTCAAGACCGACGCGACGCTGGTGCGCGGCTGCTCGGCTTCGGTATGGGTCTATCCGACGCGGACCGACGAGGGGCGGCTCCACTTCCTGGCGGATTCGAACGCGGCGATCACCAAGGGCATCATCGCGCTGGTGCTGCTCACCGTGCAGGACCGCGAGCCGGCCGAGATCCTGGCGACGGACATCGAAGGCGCGCTGGCGCCGTTCGACCTAAAGAACCAGCTCAGCTCGAACCGGACCCAGGGCATTCCCAACATGATCGCGCTGATCCGCGAGACGGCGGCACGGTACGCCTGACTCCGTTCGAGGAACTCCGCGCCCGGCACGCTGTCATCCCGGCGGAAGCCGGGATCCATTGGGGGCTGCGTGTTCGCTCTTGCTGGCACCGAGTGGCGAATGGATCCCGGCTTTCGCCGGATGACGAAAAAGAAGTGCGGTGGTCCTGCCGACACGTCACCCGGGAGGGGAGCCCTCAGGAAAGCCCCAGCTCTTTGCCAACCTCTTCCAGATCGGCGCCCTTCTTCACGATCAGCCATTCGCGCGCCTGGGCGCCGTTGACCACGGTCACCGCACCGCCGGGGCACACGCCGAGGCACTTGGTCTCGACCACGCCGACTTCCGCCTTGCGGCCCTTGCCGAGCCCGAATTCCTTGCGCAGCGCCTTGGCGAGCGAGGTCTTGCCCTTGAGGCCGAAGCCGCCACCCAGCTTCTTCGAGCATTTCCCGCAGACCAGCACCGCATTGCCCCAGTTCGAAGCCACCAGTTGCGTCATTGCGGCTTCCACTGGCGCCGGTCCTCGGCGGTCTTGAGCACGTCATAGGCCGCCTGGATCGCCTGGAACTGCCTGGCCGCGGCGGCATCGTTCGGGCGTACATCCGGGTGATATTCCTTGGCGAGCCGGCGCCACGCACCGCGCACCGCCTCGAAGCTCGCGTCCACTTCCAGTTCCAGCACTTCCAGCGCCTTCATCTCATCGCGCGACCGGCTGCCATCCCCCGGCCCCGCCCAGCTGTTGGTCGCCGAATGCGCATAGCCGTTGGCGGTGCGGCGCTCATTGGCCTCGCGCTGCGCCGCTTCTTCGGCGGTGAGCCCGGCGAAATAGTCCCAGTTGCCGTTATATTCCGCGGCATGTTCCTCGCAGAAATACCAGCGGTCCGGGTTGTTGGGCGATTTGGGCGCGGGCCGGTCGCCGGGCTTGTCGCAGCCGTTGCGGTCGCACAGCCGCACGCGCGCGGCCTCGCGCTCGGAGCCGTACTCGCGCCAGCGGGGAAAGCCCCAGTCCATCGATCGCGTGTGTCGCGCCATAGCCCGCCCAAATAGGGGCGCGGTCCAGCCTTGGCCAGTGCCCGCGCGCCGGAAGCAAAATGCCAGAGGGTCTGTAAGCCGGGTTCTGTCCACCCCATACGGGGATAGGCGACCATTCCTCTAGGCGACGGATTGCTCCGCCGCTCCAGCAACCAACCCGGACGACGCGCCGGAACGAGGCGCATGTGCCGTCCCTATTCGGTCTTGCTCCCGGTGGGGTTTACCAAGCCGCTTCCGTTACCGGTCGCGCGGTGCGCTCTTGCCGCACCCTTTCACCCTTGCCCTTACCCCGGCGAACCGGGGCAGTGGGCGGTCTGCTCTCTGTGGCACTTTCCCTGGGGTCACCCCCGGCGGGCATTACCCGCCACCGTCGTTCCGTGGAGCCCGGACTTTCCTCCCCCTGCTTTGCAGCAGGCGGCGGCCGCCCGACCCTCTGGCGCGGTCCGCTCTAGCGGCTTCGCGCCGCTGCGCAAGCGGTTCAGCGTTCCGAGGCTGGGGGTGCGCTCGGCACGGGTGCGGCATCGCCGGACGGCGCCGCGGCGGAAACATAGACCGCTTCGGGCGCGGCGGACGGCGCAGGCGCGGGCGACGGCGCCGGTGTTTCCGGCGCCGGCTGCGCGGCGACCGCCGGCTCGGCCTGCGTCTCGGAAGCCTCGTCCTGCGACTCCGCCTGCGCGTCATTGGCCTTGCGCGCGACATCCTGATCCTTCGCCTTGTCGGCTTCCTGCGCGCGCTGCTCCTCGGGTTCCTCGGCGGGTTCGACCTTGCCCGGCGCCATGGCGGTGCCCCAGGCCTGCACCTCGATCCGCCACTGGGTACTGGCGGTCCCGCCTGCCAGCGCGGCGCGGCGATAGTCGGATGCGACGCTCACCACCTTGTCCGCCCCCGCGACGCGCGCCACGCGGTGGAGCTCGGCGGTCGCTTCGGCGGCCGTCGGGGCATTGACGATGGAAATGCCGGGGCCCTTCTCGTCACCACGGACGACGCCCGTCAGGCGGACGTGCACCGGTCCCATCGGCGCCATGGGGGCTCGAATCGAGATGCTCACGGTTAGTACCTCCGGCGGGCATCCAATCAGATTGCGCTTAGAATTCCGTAACCAATCATGGTTACCGGAACTCGATTCGCGTCAATCGTCGCCTTGCGGACGCGGCAGCAGCAGCGCGAGCAGAATGCAGCGGCATTCCATGTCGATCTCGCCGTCGATCAGTTCGGGGCGGAAGCGGCGCTGGAAGGCGGTGACCGCCGCCACCGGATCGGTCACGTCATAGCCGAATCGCTCCAGCGCCAGCATGAAGCCGCCCTCGGGCCAGCCGGGATCGACCAGGTTGCGCGTCGGCCGCGGCAGCGCCAGCCGCAGCCGGGCGAGCGCATGCCAGTTGAACAGCTCGCCCGGATCCTGCTTGCGCGCCGGCGCCACGTCCGAATGGCCGACGATGTTGCCCCGCGTGATGCCATGCCGTTCCTTGATGTCGGCGACCAGCTGGATCAGCGAACTCATCTGCTCGGGGGTGAACGGCCGGTAGCCGAATTCATGGCCGGGATTGACGATCTCGATGCCGATCGAGGCGGAGTTGACGTCGTCGATCCCCCGCCAGTGCGCGCGGCCGGCATGCCAGGCGCGCTTCTTCTCGTCGACCAGGCGGAAGATCCGGCCATCCTCCTCGATCAGATAATGCGCCGAGACCTGCGCTTCCGGATCGCGCAATCGCGCAAGGGCGGCCTCGCCGCTTTCCATGCCCGTATAATGGAGCACGATCATCGAGACGGGGGACAGGCGCTCGCCGAAATTGGGCGACGGTGCGTCGAGTATATCCAGGCCGCTGGTCATGGGTTCTTCTACTGCACCCGTCGGCGCTGGCAATCCGCCGCCGTCACCCCACTGCGGCGATCGGCGCCGGCTCCGCATCGGCGGTACGGTAGAAGCCGCGAAAGGCCTCGCTCGGCGTGAAATGCTCGGTCAGCCCGATCACCGTCTCGCCCGCCCCCAGCACCAGCAGCCCCTCCGGCTGGATCGCGGTGGCGAGGCGATCGAAGACCTGGCGGCGCAGCGGCAGCGAAAAATAGAGCATCACGTTGCGGCACAGGATGATGTCGAACTTGCCCGGCGGCGGCGCATCGGCGGTGAGGTTCTGCTGGCGGAACTGGATGCGGCGCACCAGGTCCTGCCTGGCGACCCACTCGCCGCCTTCGCTGTCGAACCACTCCACCATGCGCCGCACCGGCAGGCCGCGCTGGATCTCGAACTGCGAGTAGCGGCCGGACTTGGCACGGGCGAGGGCGACGCCGGACACGTCGCTGGCGACGATCTCCGGCGGCATCGGAAACGAATCCGCCTTTTCGGCGAACAGCATGGCCAGCGACAGCGGCTCCTGGCCCGTGGAGCAGCCGGCGGACCAGATGCGCAGCCGCCGGTTGCCGATCGCCGCCTGTATCGCCACCGCCGCCGCCGCGACCTGTTCGAGCACCGCCACGTCGCGGAAGAAGCTGGTTTCCTGGTTGAGCAGCACGTCAACCACCTGGTCGGCCAGTTCGCCCGTCCGTGCGCCGAGCAACTGCCCGACCAGCGCATCCAGGCTGGGCAGGCCGCGCTCGCGCAGCACCGGCTTCAGCGCGGTCTCGATCCGCCATGCGCGATTGGCCGCGATCTGCTGCCCCGTGCGCTGCTCGAGCAGGGCGCCGATCAACTGCATCGCCCCACCGCTCGGCGCCATATTCTCGATCATCGCGCCCCTCCCCTGCCGATCAGCCGTCCGATTTCGTCGGGCGGCAGCACCGCGCTCGCTCGCCCCGCCGTCGCCACTGCACCGGGCATGCCCCACACCACCGAGGTCGCCTGGTCCTGCACCAGCACCTTGGCACCCGCCTGCACCAGCCGCCCGGCGCCTTCGCAGCCATCGCGGCCCATGCCGCTGAGCACCACGCCCAGCGCCCGATTGCCGAACACCTCCGCCACGCTGTCGAACATCGGGTCGACCGAGGGCATGCAGCCGCTGCGCACCCATTCGTTGCTCAGCCGGATCGCCGCGCCCTCCGACGTGCGCACCACCTTGAGATGGGCTTCGCCGGGGGCGATGATGATGCGACCAGGCCGGATCCGCATCCGGTCGACCGCCACGTAGCAGGGGCGGCTGCCGAGCACGGCGAGCTGGGTGGCGAAATAGCTCATGAAGCTCGGCGGCAGGTGCTGGGTCACCAGGATCGGCAGCTGGAAGCTCGCCGGGATCTGGCGGAACAGCTGGCTGAGGGCATGGATGCCGCCCGTCGATGCGCCGATCGCGACGATGTGAAACGGATCGAGCGGCACGACCGCGTCCGCCGAACGCGGCTGCGCGGGTACGGCGGCGGGCATCGGCTCGCAGGACAAGGGCTCGCCGGGCATGTCGAACAGCTTGGCCAGCCGCTCCTCCAGCACTTCGGCGAAGCGGCCGCCAAAGGCCCCCACTCCCGGCTTCACCAGCGTGTCCGCCGCGCCGAGCGCCAGCGCCTGCAGCGTGGTCGCCGCCCCCTCGTCCGCCGAGGAGGAGACGATCAGCACCTTCGCGCCCTTGCCCGCCGCAACCACGTCCGGCAGCGCGGTGAGACCGTCGATCCCCGGCATGGCGATGTCGAGCAGAATGATGTCGACCGTCTCGCGGCCCAGATAGTCGAGCGCCGCCCGCGCCTCGCTCAGCGCCGCCGCCACGCGGAAGCGGCGGGTGCCTTCGATCATGCGGGTCAGCACCGACCGCGCGACCACCGAATCATCGACGATCAGCACGCGCCCGGTGCCGGGAGCGTCCGCGCGCGGGGCCGGATTCGGGGATGGCAGGCTCGTCACGCGGGCGCGCTCCGGCGGGAGGAGGTCAGGCGACGCCGACGATCTGCAGCTTGCTTTCCAGCGTCTCGCGATCGAACGGCTTCATCACATATTCGTCGGCGCCGGCCTCGATCGCCGCGCGGATATAGGCCATGCCGTTCTCGGTGGTGCAGAACACCACCTTGGGACGCTTCTCCAGCCCCGAATTCTTGAGCGCGCGCAGGAAGTCCATGCCGCTCATCACCGGCATGTTCCAGTCGAGCAGCACCACATCGGGGGTGGCGGCCAAGCAGGAATCGAGCGCCTCGCGCCCGTCACCGGCCTCGCGGACTTCGAAATCGAGGGTTTCGAGAATGTGCCGGGCGACCTTCCGGATCACTTTCGAATCGTCCACGACGAGGCACGTCTTCATGGGTCCCTGATCCCCTGGCAGGTGTCTTTGGAATCCCGCTCTACGCGCCAAGACGTAAGCTTCGGGTTAACCGCCGTTCAGGAAAGCAGCGCCGATGCCGGCACCAGAGCGGCCAGGTCGACAACCAGAATCGGTTCCCCGTCGCGCTCGACCAGCCCGCGCGCCGCGCCGCGCCAGCTGCCTTCCAGCGCGACCCCGCCGGCCAGCGGACGCAGCTCGAACGGCGCCACGTCCTCCAGCGTATCGACCAGCATCGCATAATGGTGCCCGTCAATCTGGGTGATCACCGCGCGCCGGGCGAGCGTGCAGCCGTTCAGCCCCAGCGCCGCCTCGGTATCGACGACGGTGACGACGCGGCTGCGCAATGCCGCCAGCCCGCGCACCGCCTTGGCCGCACGCGGCACCGCCGTCACCTCCCCGATATCAACGACCGATTCGACCTGGTCCGAATCGATCGCGACGGTACGCCCCGCCACTTCGGCGATCAGATAGAGCTGCTCGGCCATCAGCACCCTCCCCGCGCGCCGACACGCGCTTCGAGCGCGAAGAGCAGCCCCGCGCGGTCATAGCGATAGACGCTGTCGTCGCCCGGCTCTGCCTGGCGCTTGCGCCGCAGGCGGACCACCGGCGTGGCGGGCGCCACCGGATCGGCCTGGTCGGCGGCCAGCACCACGGCGGGGATCTCGCCGGGCGCAAGGCTCGCCGCGACACGATAGCCTGCGGTTTCCAGCAGCGGGCGGACGAACGTCGCCAGCCAGCCATCCTTGTCGCCGGCGAGCAGGCAGAGCGGCGCGTCCGCCGCGGCGACGCGGTCGACATGCATGTCGAACACCCACAGCACGTCGAGTATCTCGATCTGTTCGCCCTCGACCAGCGCCACGCCCATCGCCGCGCCGGGCGAGCGCGCGGGTGCGATCTCGGCGGGCAAGGTCACGATCTCGATCGCCGCGTCGATCGCATAGGCGACTTCGGCATCCTCGTCCTTGAGCCGCAGCACGCTCAGCCGCTCGCGCCCGTCCAGCGCGCCCTGCATCGCCAGCGGAATAATCCGTCCGTCGATCGCCAGGCGGTGGCTGCCTGCGGCGAGTTGCACCTGCGCGGCGGACACCTTCTCGACGCGATCGACCGCCGCCAGCGGCACCGCGCGGCGGACGCCGTCGAGATCGTCGAACAGCAGCGCGGGCAGCCCGGGGGCCGCGGCTTCGTCGGCCAGGTCGCCGAACGCGGCGTTGAGATCGCGGCTGAAATCGAGGCCGCCCACCCGCGCCATGCCCGCGCTGTCGAGCAGCAGCATCGGCAGCCCGGAGTCTGGCAAGGTTTGGCCGGCATAGATGCCGGTCGCCATCACCGCGGGCGAGGCGGGCTTGATGACCAGTTCCTCATTGTCGTGCACCTCGTCGACGGCGAGCGCATAGCTCCCCGCCCCCGCCCCGACGATCACAAGCATGCGCGGCCCATGCCGTTCGCGGTCCGGACACAACTCCAGGAGATGCCCCAGGTCGAGCAGCGGCATCCGCCGCTCGCGCACGGTGGCGATCGGGGTGCCACCCAGCTGATCGATGCGGATCGCCTCGCCGCGCTCGCTGACGATCTCCTCGATCGACTGGCGCGGGATCGCGAAGCGCTGCTTGCCCGCGCCGACGATGATCGCCGAGATGATCGACAGCGTCAGCGGCACATGGATGGCGATGCGCAAGCCCTTGCCGGGGACGTTGTCCAGCTCCACCCGGCCGCCGATCTGGTCGATGCTCGCCTTGACCACGTCCATGCCGACGCCGCGGCCGCTGACCTCGGACACGATGTCCTTGCTCGACAGGCCCGGATGGAACATCAGCTCGAGCTTGGCCGCGTCGCTCAGCGCGTGCAGGTCGCGTTCGCTGCGGATGCCGCTGGCCGCGAGCTTCCGGACCAGCCGCGCGACATCTACCCCGCGCCCGTCATCGGCGATCTCGATGATGATCTGGTTGCCCGATTGCCGTGCCGAAACGCAGAGCCGGCCGACCTCGCGCTTGCCCGCGGCGCGGCGCTCGGCCGGTGCCTCGATGCCATGGTCGATCGCGTTGCGGATGATGTGGACCAGCGGATCGCGCATCACCTCGATCATCTCGCGGTCGAGCTCGACGTCCGATCCCTCGATCTGCAGCGCCACCGACTTGCCGAGCCCTGCCGCGGTATCGCGCACCATGCGCGGCAGCGGCGAGAACAGCGCGTCGATCTTCTGCATGCGCGTGCGGGTAACGGTGTCGCGCATCTCGCCGACCGTGAGCGACAGCCGCTCCAACGCCGCCTCCACCGCCGGATCGATCTCGCCGACGCGCAGCCGCCGGGCGAGCTCGTTGCGCGCCAGCACCATCTCGGACATGCCGCTCATCATCCGGTCGAGCAGGTCGACGCCGAGCCGCACGCTGCGCGAAGGCGCCCGCTGCGCCACCAGCGACGGCAGCACGATCTCCTCCGACCCTTCCGCCAGCGCCGCGATCAGCAGTTCCTCGCCGCTGTCGTCGAGCGCGGCACCGGCGTCGATCGCCTCGACGATCTCGCCGATCCGGTCGACCACCGCGAGCACCGCATTGACCAGCGCGCGATCGGGCACCCGCGCGCCGTCGCGCACCTGCGCCAGCACGTCCTCGGCGGCGTGCGCCAGCCGCTCCAGCCGCGGCAGGTCGAGAAAGCCGCAACTGCCCTTCACGGTGTGGACGAACCGAAAAATGGCGTCGAGCCGCGCCCGGTCGTCGGGCTGCGACTCCCAGGCGACGATCTCGCCCGAAAGCGCCTCGAGCGTCTCGCGCGTCTCGGCGATGAAGTCCTGCAGCAGGTCGTCCATGGGGCCCCGGTGGAAATTTCCGGGGGCCACCATGGCGGCCGAGGGTTAATACCGGGTTATGGAGCCGATCGTTCGCCGCTCAGCCGATCGGGAAGGACGCCCCGAACAGCAGCACTTCGGAATCGGGCGGGCTCACCTGGAGCTCGCCGCCATGCTGGACGACCAGCTCGTGCGCGAGAAATGCCGCCGCCGCGCGCGGGGTGATCGGCATTTCCTCGCGGCCGCCGGCGAGCGCGCCGCGCAGTTCGGGGTCGAGCACGATGCGCGGACCGTCGGCACGGATCACAATCTCGATCGCGCCGTCGGTGGTCTCGGCGCCGATGTCGAGCTGGCCGCCGCGGACCAGTGCGTCGCCGCCGATAAGCGCGAGGTTGAGCAGCACCTTGATCGCCTGCTTGGCCATCACCGGCTCCTCGACCATCCAGCCGATCTTCACCCGGTGATTGTCGCCGAACAGCCCTTCCAGCGCGGCCTGCGCCTCACGCGTGTCCACCGTCTCGCCGAATCCGCCGGCCGCGCCAAAGGCGAGGCGGAAGAACTTGAGCTTGTTGGCGCTCGCCCGTGCGCTCTCCGCCAGCAGCTCCAGGCAGCGGGCGCGCATCTCCGGATCATGTTCGTCGGCCAGCAGTTCCAGGCCGTTGTTGAGCGCACCCACGGGGCTCAGCAAGTCGTGGCACAGGCGCGAACAAAGCAGACTCGCGAATTCGGTAGGGCTGATATTCAAGTCTTTAGGCTCCAGCTGTGGATCCCCTTTGGCGCAGCAGGTGGGAAGCTGCAAGCATCGTGGCGGCGTCCGCGCACGACAGGTGGCGCTTGTCGGACGACCCGGGAATGCGCGCCGGGCGCTGCGCTTGCTGGAGAGGCAGAGAAAGGTCGCGGTGCGGAAGCCCGGCGGGCGCGGACGCGTCCCGCCGGGCCAAGCGTCAGACTCTGCGGCCGGTGAACAGCTGGATCAGGCCGATGACCAGCGCGATCACCAGCAGGATGTGGATGATGCCGCCGGCGATCTGGAACGAGAAGCCCAGCAGCCACAGCACGATCAGAATTACGACAAGCGTCCAAAGCATAGCATCACTCCCTGAAATCGGTCCGGTCAACGTGAGGCCGGGCGCGTTCGTTCCGGTGCTGCGCCACAAGGTTCGACTTTTCAGGCGCTTCCGCCTGCGCTAGCCCCGATGTCCGGTTCCCGAGGAGCGCACCGCATGCCCCGTATGCTGACGATCGATTTCGTGTCCGACATTGTCTGCCCCTGGTGCGTGATCGGGCTGAAGGGGCTGGAGGAAGCGCTGGCGCGCGTGGCCGACATGGTGACCGCGGAGATCCGCTTCCATCCGTTCGAGCTGAATCCCGCCATGGCGCCCGAAGGCGAGAACATCGTCGAGCATATCGGCCGCAAATATGGCGCCACGCCCGAACAGTCCGCCGCCACCCGCGCGATGATCCGCGAGCGTGCCGGCGCGCTGGGGTTCACCATGGCGATGGGAGACGATTCCCGCATCTACAACACCTTTGATGCGCACCGGCTGCTCCATTGGGCCGGCCTCACCGGCGACCAGCGCGCGCTGAAGATGGCGCTGTTCACGGCCTATTTCACCGACGGCAAGAACCCGGGCGCGCGTGCGGTGCTGCTGGAGACCACCGCGCAGGCAGGGCTGGACACGGCCGAAGCGGCACGCGTCCTGGACACCGGCCTCTATGCCGATGCGGTGCGTGCGGAAGAGGCGCTGTGGCAATCGCGCGGCATCCAGTCGGTGCCCGCAATCGTCATCGACCAGCGCTTCCTCATCTCGGGCGGGCAGCCGCCCGAGGCCTTCGAGCAAGTGCTCCGCCAGATCGCGCGCGAAGCGGCATGAACTAGCCGTCCCTTTCGTTCCGTATGCGAAACGAATTGTTCCCTGCAAAACGAGCGTGCTAATGGGCGCGCGATAGATGGGGGTCGAAGACGGTGCTGCAGGCGGCGACAATGGATCCGGGGGCATTGCCGCCGTGCTGGAGAGAAATCGCCGAGCATCCGGACTTCGGCGTGGCCGCCCGCCGCCTCGCCGCCAACATTCTCGACATTGCTGGCGAAGACAGGACCCTGGCCGCGGTGTTCAAGGACGCCGGCCACTATGTGACCGCGATGTCGGCCGCCTATCTCGATGTGCGAGGCGGCCTCACCCTCACCGTGCTGCGCCAGATCTGCGCCGCGACGGGCCTGCTCACCGCGAACCGCGCCGCCGCCCTGATCGACTTCATGCTGCATATCGGCGTGCTCGAGCCGGCGCAGGACCAGGGCTATCGCACCACACCCGCCTTTCGGAAGGCATGGTGCCGGCACCTTCAGGCCGCGCTGGAGCCGGCCGTGCTGCTCGATCCGGCCCTGGCCCCGGTGCCGGCGGCGCTGGACGATCCGCACCAGTACGAGCATTTCCTGGGTATCCAGACCAGCCGTCTCTATGCGCTGGCCAGCGGACCGGACCCCTTCCCCAGCCTTCGCGCCTCGTTCCTGCATCCACTGGCGGGCTGCGCCATCCTCCACACGCTGGCGCTGACCTGCACCGACGCGGCGTTCGTGCCGCTCGAAAGCGCGCGCGTGCCCCTGGCCGAACTGGCGCGGCGGTTCGGCGTATCGCAGCCGCATGTCCGCCGGCTGCTCAAGCGCGCCGAGGCCAATCGCTTCCTGCTCCACGTCGGCCCCAGCCGCCGGGCGTTCCACCCCGAAGGCTTTCCGACGATCCGCTATCATTATGCCGCGCATTTCGCCGAACTGATCGCGTGCGGACGGCTGGTGCTGGAGGGGCTGACGGTGGAGGAAGCGGCGCCGGCGCTTGGCTGACGCGTATCCTCCCCCGCCACGGGGAGGATACGCTTTTGCCGGAACCTAGACCACGATCAGCCCCTCTTCCGCGAACCGGCCCCACAGCCCCGCAT
>JAPJRE010000076.1 GCA_030824725.1 Sphingomonas sp. | reverse complement strand
GTGGTGGAGGTCGCGCTGCGCACCCGCGACGCCTTCGCCGCGCTGGAGGCGAAGCGCGCCGAGCTCAAGCTGCTCGAACGGGCATGACGATGGTGGCGACGCTCACCCGTGGCGGACGCAGCTGGACGCCCGACTATCTGGTCGCGATCGATCCCGCGCTGTGCATCGGCTGCGGCCGCTGCTTCAAGGTCTGCGGCCGCGACGTGATGACGCTGATGGTGCGGCTGACCGGCGCCTGTGTCGGCTGCCATCTTTCCGGCGCGACGATCGACGGCGTGCAGACGCGGCTGGTCGAGGCGCTGGGCATGCCGCTGCTCGTCATTCCCGTCGGCAACCGGCATTGAGGGAGGATGCGATGACCCCGGTCTATCTCGACAATAATGCAACGACCCGCACCGACCCCGAAGTCGTCGCGGCGATGCTGCCCTATTTCACCGAGCAGTTCGGCAATGCCTCATCGATGCACGCCTTTGGTGCGGAGGTCGGCGGTGCGCTGAAGCGGGCGCGGCAGCAGCTGCAGGCGCTGCTCGGCGCCGAGTTCGATCACGAGATCGTCTATACCTCGGGCGGCACCGAGTCGGACAATGCCGCGATCCTCTCGGCGCTCGAAACCCAGATCGGCCGCGACGAGATTATCACTTCGGCGGTCGAGCATCCGGCGGTGCTCAGCCTCGTCGCGCATCTGGAAAAGACGCGGGGGGTGAAGGTGCACGTGATCGGCGTCGATGCGCGCGGTCGGCTCGACCTGGACGCCTATCGCGCCGCGCTGAGACCGAAGACCGCGATCGTCTCGATCATGTGGGCCAACAACGAAACCGGCACGATCTTCCCGGTCGAGCAGCTCGCGCGGCTGGCGCACGAGGCCGGCGCGCTGTTCCACACCGATGCGGTGCAGGCGGTGGGCAAGATTCCGCTCAATCTGGCCGAGAGCGAAATCGACATGCTTTCGCTGTCCGGCCACAAGCTGCATGGCCCCAAGGGCATCGGCGCGCTCTATGTGCGCAAGGGGGTGCGCTTCCGCCCGCTGGTCCGCGGCGGCCACCAGGAGCGCGGGCGGCGCGCGGGGACCGAGAATGCGCCCGCGATCATCGGCCTCGGCAAGGCGGCCGAACTCGCGCTCGCCCATATGGCCGACGAGCAGACCCGCGTGGCGGGCTTGCGCGATCGACTGGAAAAGGGGCTGCTCCAGCGCATCGGCAACAGCTTCGTGACCGGCGATGCCGATCATCGCCTGCCCAACACCAGCAATGTCGCGTTCGAGTATATCGAGGGTGAGGCGATCCTGCTGCTGATGAACAAGGAAGGCATCGCCGCCTCTTCGGGATCGGCCTGCACCTCGGGCTCGCTCGAGCCGAGCCATGTGCTGCGCGCGATGAACGTGCCCTACACGGCGGCGCACGGCGCGATCCGCTTCTCGTTCAGTCGCGAGAACAGCGATGTCGACGTCGACCGCGTGCTGGAGGCGATGCCGCCGATCATCGCGCGGCTGCGCGACATGTCTCCGTTCTGGCGCGAGCGCGACACCAGCGCCGCCTTCAACCCCACCTATGCCTGAGGTGCGATCATGCCGAGCCTGCTCCCTCCCGTCCTGATCAACGACTCCACGCTGCGCGACGGCGAACAGGCGCCGGGCGTTGCCTTCACCGCGGCGGAGAAGCTTGCGATCGCGCAGGCGCTCGATGCCGCGGGCGTCGACGAGATCGAAGCGGGCATCCCGGCGATGGGCGCGGAGGAGATCGAATCGATCGCCGCCATCGCCGACACGGTGAAGCGCGCCGAGGTGATCGCCTGGTGCCGGATGACCCGCGCCGACGTCGATGCCGCCCTGCGTACCGGCGTCACCCGCGTCAACCTGTCCGCGCCGGTTTCCGATCGCCAGATCCGCGCCAAGTTCGGCACCGATCGCGGCGACCTGCTGCGGCGGATCGACGATGTGGTCGGCTATGCGCTCGACAAGGGGCTCAAGGTCGCGGTCGGCGGCGAGGACAGCAGCCGCGCCGATCTGGAATTCCTGCTGCGCGTGCTGGTGGCGGTGGAGGAGGCGGGGGCGCATCGCTTCCGCTATGCGGACACGCTGGGCGTTCTTGATCCGTTCGACACCTATGACGTGCTGCGCCGCATGTGCGCGCACAGCGACCTCGAGCTCGAATTCCACGGCCATGACGATCTCGGCCTGGCGACCGCCAACACGCTGGCGGCGATCCGCGGCGGCGCGACCCATGCCAGCGTCTGCGTGCTCGGCCTGGGCGAACGTGCGGGCAATGCCGCGCTGGAGGAAGTGGTCGCGGCCGTCGGCGAGACACAGGGGCGGCGCACCAATGTCGCGCTCAGCAAGCTTACCGGCCTGGCCGAAATGGTCGCCGAGGCGGCGCGGCGGCCGATTCCGGCGTGCAAGCCGATCGTCGGCGGCGCCGCCTTCGCGCATGAATCGGGCATCCATGTCTCGGGTCTGCTGCGCGACGCCGGCACCTATGAGGCGCTCGATCCGGCGCGGTTCGCGCGCGAGCGGACGATCATCCTCGGCAAGCATTCGGGCAGCGCCGCGGTGCGCGCCAAGCTGCGCTCGCTCGGCTTCGATGCCGATCACGAGCGCGTGCAGCGCATCCTCGAGGAAGTGCGCGCGCGGGCGGTGCGGGCCAAGCGTGCGGTCAGCGAGGCCGAACTTGCCGGCTTCTATGCCGGATCCGCGATCGCGGTGGCGGCAGAATGACCGCGGTCGCGCTCTCCGCCGCGCTGGAGGCGCCCCCGTCGCTGGTCCGCCAGCTGGTCGAGGACGTGACCTGCGTGGGCGGCCGCGATCCGGCGGCGCGCAGCCATGTCGAAGTGCTGCTCACCTATCCGGGGGTGCACGCGCTGCTGTGGCACCGCCTCGCGCACCGGCTGTGGGGGAGCGGGCTGCGCTTCCCGGCGCGGCTGCTGGGCTGGTTCGCGCGGCTCGTCACCCAGGTCGAGATCCATCCGGGGGCGACGATCGGGCGGCGGCTGTTCATCGATCACGGCGCGGGCGTGGTGATCGGCGAGACGGCGGAGATCGGCGACGACGTCACCCTCTATCACGGCGTGACGCTGGGCGGCACGAGCTGGTCGGCGGGCAAGCGCCATCCGACGGTGGAGAGCGGCGCGCTGATCGGCGCGGGGGCCAAGATCCTCGGGCCGATCACGATCGGCGCGGGGGCGCGGGTCGGCGCGAACAGCGTCGTCGTCGATGCGGTGCCGCCGGGGATGACGGTGGTCGGCATCCCGGGACGGCTGGTCCGCGACCGGGGCGACCGCCGGCTGATCGGCGGCCGCATCGATCTCGATCATCACCTGATGCCCGATCCGGTGGGCGAGGCGATCCGCTCGCTGGTCGATCGGATCGAATTTCTCGAGGCACGGCTCGCGCACCGCGAGCGCGGCCGGCAGGACGGGGAGGGGGCGGCATGAGCGTGCTCGACGAACTCAACGCATTGTCCTCCGCCGAGGAATTCTTCGGCGCGCTCGAAGTGCCCTATGTGCCCGAGCAGGTGCATGTCGCCCGGCTGCACATCCTGCGGCGGATGGGCCAGTATCTGGCGAAGAGCCGCGCGGAAGGCGCGTTCGAGGGGCTTGCCGACGAGGCGATCCGGTCGCTGTGCGCGGTGCATCTCGCGCAGGCCTATGCCGATTTCGTCGCCTCCTCGCCGATCGAGCAGCGCGTGTTCAAGGTCCACCAGGACGCGGTGGCGCCCAAGCCGGTGCCGAACCGTCCGTTCGTGCCGCTGTCGGCGCTGGCCGGCGCGGGAGGGGAATAGCCATGCACATCGTCGTCTGCATCAAGCAGGTGCCGGACAGCGCGCAGATCCGCGTCCACCCGGTGACCAACACGATCATGCGGCAGGGCGTGCCGACGATCATCAACCCCTATGACCTGTTCGCCCTCGAGGAGGCGCTGCGACTGCGCGACCGGCACGGAGGCGCGGTGACCGTGCTGACCATGGGCCCGCCCACCGCCGAGCAGGCGCTGCGCAAGGCGCTGACCTTCGGCGCCGACCGCGCGGTGCTGCTCACCGACCGCTATTTCGCCGGATCGGACACGCTGGCGACCAGCTACGCGCTGTCGATGGCGCTCGGCCGCATCGCCGCGGATTTCGGCGCGCCGGAGATCATCTTCACCGGCAAGCAGACCATCGACGGCGATACCGCGCAGGTCGGCCCCGGTATCGCCAAGCGGTTGCGCTACAATCAGCTGACCTATGTTTCGTCGATCGTCGACGTCGCCACGGACCGTGGCCGCATTATCGTCGAGCGGCGCGCCGAGGGCGGAACGCAGACGCTCGAAACCGCGCTGCCGGTGCTGGTCACGATGCTGGAGGCGACCAACGAGATGCGCCGCGGTACGCTCGACAACGCGCTGGGCGCCGCGCGGCAGGAGATCCTGACCTGGAATGCCGCCGATGTCGGCATCGCCGATCTCCTCAAATGCGGGCTGCGCGGTTCGCCGACCATCGTGAAGAAGGTCTTCGCGCCGACCGCGCGCGCGGAAAAGGCCGAGCTGGTGACCGCGGAGGGCGGCCCCGCCGCGCTCGCCGAGGCGACGATCGCCGCGGTCTTCGCGCGCGCGCCCGCGGTCGAGGCCGATCTCTACGCGTTCGCGCGGCAAGCATGAGGGAGAAGCGACATGGCTGAAGCGACACCCCCTCCGGCGAGCCGGGCCGGCACCAAGAAGGCGCTGCCGGAGAAGTTCCAGAACTATCGCCATGTCTGGGTGGCGATGGAGCTCGAGCACGGGCAGGTCCACAGCGTCTCGTACGAACTGCTCGGCGAGGGGCGCAAGCTGGCCGACAAGCGCGGCGTCGAGCTGGCGGCGGTGGTGATGGGCGACAGCCGCGCGGCGCTGCAGCGGGCGGCGACGAATGCCTTCGAGTTCGGCGCGGACAAGGTCTATCTGGTCTGCGATCCGGTGCTCGCCCATTACCGCAACGAAGTCGCAACCAAGGCGCTGACCGATCTGGTCAACCGCTACCAGCCCGAGATCCTGCTGCTCGGCGCGACGAACCTCGGCCGTGACCTGGCCGGATCGGTCGCGACGACGCTGGAGACCGGCCTCACCGCCGACTGTACGGAGCTGGCGATCGACGAGGAGGGCTCGCTCGCGGCGACGCGGCCCACCTTCGGCGGCTCGCTGCTGTGCACGATCTTCACGCTCAACTTCCGGCCGCAGATGGCGACGGTGCGCCCGCGCGTGCTGGCGATGCCCGATCCGGTGCCCGGCCGCACCGGCACCATCATCGAGCACCCGCTGGAACTCGCCGAGGACGATATCGTCACCAAGGTGGTGAACTTCGTCGCCGATCGGGATTCGGACAAGGCGCAGCTCGCTTATGCCGATATCGTCGTCGCCGGCGGGCTGGGGCTGCAATCGGCCGAGAATTTCCAGCTGGTGAAGCAGCTCGCCGAGGTGCTTGGCGCCGAGTATGGCGGCTCGCGGCCGCTGGTGCAGAAGGGCTGGATCACCGCCGACCGCCAGATCGGCCAGACCGGCAAGACGATCCGCCCGCGGCTCTACATCGCGGCGGGCATTTCCGGGGCGATCCAGCACCGCGTCGGCGTCGAGGGCGCCGACCTGATCGTGGCGATCAACACCGATCCGAACGCGCCGATCTTCGAGTTCGCGCATCTCGGCATCGTCGCCGATGCGGTGACGCTGCTGCCGGCGCTGACCGAGGCGTTCGCGCGCCGGCTCTCGGTCAACCGGCTGGCAGGATAGGAGAGGGCAGATGATCGACGAACGCTTCGACGCGATCGTGGTGGGGGCGGGCCCGTCGGGCAACGCCGCCGCCTATGTCATGGCCAAGGAGGGGCTGAAGGTCCTCCAGATCGAGCGTGGGGAATATTCGGGCTCGAAGAACGTGCAGGGCGCGATCCTCTATGCCGATGCGCTGGAGCGGATCATGCCCGATTTCCGCGACGACGCGCCGCTCGAGCGCCATGTCGTCGAGCAGCGCATCTGGACGATGGACGATCGCAGCCACACCGGCGTCCATTATCGGTCGGACGACTTCAACGAGGAGAAGCCCAACCGGTACACGATCCTGCGCGCGCAGTTCGACAAATGGTTCAGCCGCCGCGTCCAGCAGGCCGGCGCGATCGTGCTGTGCGAGACGACCGTCACCGAGCTGGTCAAGGACGGCCAGGACCGGGTGATTGGCGTGCGGACCGATCGGACGGGCGGAGCGATCTTCGCCGATGTGGTGATCCTGGCAGAGGGGGTGAACGGGCTGGTCGGCCAGCGTTCGGGGCTGCGGCCCGAGGTCGCGCCGGAGTCGGTAGCGCTGGCGGTGAAGGAAATGCACTTCCTGCCGCGCGAGACGATCGAGGCGCGCTTCAACCTCTCCGGCAACGAAGGCGTGGTGATCGAGGCGATGGGCACGATCACCAAGGGCATGGCCGGCACCGGCTTTCTCTACACCAATGAGGAGTCGATCTCGGTCGGCATCGGCTGCATCGTCGCCGATTTCGCCGAGGGCGAGGTGACACCCTATGCGCTGCTCGACGCGTTCAAGAACCACCCCAGCATCCGGCCCTTGCTCGCCGGTTCCGAGATCAAGGAATATGCCGCGCACCTGATCCCCGAGGGCGGGTACAAGGCGATGCCGCAGCTGGTGGGCGACGGCTGGATCGTCGTCGGCGATGCCGGCCAGTTCGTCAATGCGGTCCACCGCGAGGGATCGAACCTGGCGATGACCACCGGCCGGGTCGCGGCCGAGACGGTGGCGTGGCTGAAGCGCCGGCGCGAGCCGCTCGATGCCGCACACCTCGCCGAATATACCCGCCGTCTCGCCGACAGCTTCGTGATGAAGGACCTGAAGAAATATCGCGGCATCCCGGCGCTGCTCCACCACAACAAGCGCACCTTCTTCGGTCTCTACCCGCAGCTGATCAGCAAGGCGGCGCAGACTTGGCTGCGCGTCGACGGGGTCGACAAGGTGAGCAAGGAAAAGGCGATCCTGCGCTCGTTCCGCGAGGGACGCAGCCTGTTCGGGATGATCGGCGACGCACTCAAACTGGCGAGGGCATGGCGATGACGACGATGACGCAGACAAGTGCCCCGCAGGGCAAGGTCGAGGAAAAGCTGTACCAGAACCGCTATGTCGTCGATTCCGGACGGCCGCACATCCGGATCCGGCCGCACCAGACGCCGTCCAAGGCGCTGCTGGCGATGACGCGGCTGTGCCCGGCGGGATGCTACAGCCTGAGCGATGCGGGCCAGGTCGAGATCAGCCCCGACGGTTGCGTCGAATGCGGCACGTGCCGGATCGTCACGGCCAAGGGCGGCGAGATCGAATGGAACTACCCGCGCGGCGGTTTCGGCGTTCTCTACAAGTTCGGTTGACGATGCGCGCCGTCGTCGCCCCCGAAGCCAGGCATCTTGATTGGGCGGGCGCAGCAACCTCAGTCGCGCGATTGCTCCGCACCTTGCCATCTTTGCACGCGAACAAGATCCAATATCGCGCGCGACTCGTTGCGAGCGCATGGAATCTATGTCAGTCTCCTTGCTGCACTACGCATTTCCCGACCCACAATAACCAGGGGTACGGCACAGCTGGAGAGGCTGCTCTGCGGGCGGGAGGTAGGCAGCATGGCAGACGTGCGAGCCGCAAACCGGCTCATGGGGAATTCTGACGGCAGGCTGGCCCGCGCGACGCGGGGGCGAGCCGACATCGCATTGCGGGGGATCTTCGAGATATCGAAGTTCCTGGTCACGCCCGATCGGCTGGAGACCAAGCTGGCGAACGTGCTCACGCTGCTGTCGAGCTTTCTCGACATGCACCACGGCATTGTCGCGCTGGTCGACGAGCGGGGCAACCCGCACATGGTGGTCGGCATCGGCTGGCGCGAGGAACAGGCCGCGGCCTATTTCGGGCGGCTGCCCGAGCGCGCCGTCGGCCAGATCGTCGCCACCAAGATGCCGGTGGTGATCGAGAATGTCGCGACCAACCCGCTGTTCCGCGGCTGGCAGGCGGCCGAGCCGCTGCCGCCCGGCGTCACCCGCCGCTCGTTCCTGGGCGTGCCGATCAAGGATCGCGACCGGGTGATCGGCACGCTGACGATCGAGCAGCTGTGGCGCGAGGAAATGCCCTATCACGCGGTCGACGAGGATGTCCGCTTCCTCACCATGGTCGCCAATCTGCTCGGCCAGACGGTGCGGCTGATGGAAATCGTCGGGCGCGATCGCGAGCGGCTGATGGCCGAGCAGACCCGGCTGGAGAAGGAATTGTCCGATCGGCCGCGGGCGGGCGGGGCCGAACCGGGTGCGCGCGGTATCGTCGGCAAGAGCCCGGCGCTGCTTGCGGTGCTCGACAAGATCAAGATCGCGGCGCGCAGCCACTCCACCGTGCTGCTGCGCGGCGAATCCGGCACCGGCAAGGAGCTGTTCGCGCGCGCGACGCATGATTTCTCGCCGCGGCGATCGGGGCCGTTCGTCAAGCTGAACTGCGGCGCGCTGCCCGAAAGCGTGCTCGAATCCGAGCTGTTCGGGCATGAGAAGGGTGCCTTCACCGGCGCGGTCAACCAGCGCAAGGGGCGGTTCGAGCTGGCCGATGGCGGCACGCTGTTCCTCGACGAGATCGGCGAGATCTCGCCGGCCTTCCAGGTCAAGCTGCTGCGCGTGCTGCAGGAAGGCGAGTTCGAGCGGGTCGGCGGCACCCGCACGATCAAGGTGAACGTCCGCCTGGTCTGCGCGACCAACCGCAACCTCGAAGAGGCAGTGGCCAAGGGCGAGTTCCGTGCCGATCTCTATTACCGGATCTGCGTGATCTCGATCCAGCTGCCGCCGCTGCGCGCGCGGCGCGAGGATATCCCGCTGCTGGCCGAGGAGTTCCTGCGCCGCTTCGATGAGGAGCATGAGACGCGGCACGACCTGCAGCCTTCGGCCTTCGAGATTCTCGATCGCTGCTATTTTCCCGGCAATGTCCGCGAGCTGGAGAATTGCATCCGGCGCACCGCTTCGCTGTCGCGCGCGGCGTGCATCACCGACGACGATTTCGCCTGCCGGCACGACGAGTGCCTCTCGGCGACGCTGTGGAAGAGCGCGATCGACACCTCGTTCAACATCGTCACGCCGCAGATCCCGCGTCCGTTGCCGGCGGCGCCTGCCAGCCCGCCTCCCGCGCAGGGTATCCCGCCCGCGGAGATGCACGGCGGCGACTTCGACAAGATCGGGCGCGAGCAGCTCGTCCAGGCAATGGAGCGCAGCGGCTGGGTGCAGGCGCGCGCGGCCCGGCTGCTCAAGCTCACCCCGCGCCAGATTGGCTATGCGCTGCGCAAGCACGGGATCGAAGTGAAGAAGTTCTGACCTGCCGGGCGACGACCCGACACGGCAATGTAGGCTTTGCGACATGCCGCGGTGCCCGCCGCGCCCGGTTTTCAGCGCATTGCCCGGCCCCCGCCGCATGGCACGCATCCTGCAACACACTCCGGTGACGCGAGCCGGAGACATGCAATGGCCTACAAGATCATCGCTTCGCAGTGCACCGGATGCAGTGCCTGCGAGTTCGAATGCCCCAACGCGGCGATTTCAATGAAGGGCGACACCTTCGTGATCGACCCCAAGAAATGCACCGAGTGCGACGGCATCTTCGATGCGCCCAAGTGCGACGAAGTATGCCCGGTGCCGAAGACCTGCGTTCCGGCCTGACGGCGGGTGCCATGGAACCCGATGAGGAGGCGGACCCGCTCGACTGGCGCGGCCGCCCCATCCGTTGCCGCGAATGCGCGCACCTCACGCTCAACCGCGAGGGGCTATGCGCCAAGGGGCGTGCCTGTATCCGCGATCGGCGGGCACGGCGGGTCGAGCGCTTCCTGTCGGGCCATCGTGGGCTGGCCGACGAGTATCTCGACCATCCCTATTTCGAGGTCCGCGCCGCGGCGGCGCGCTATGCCAGCATCTTCCGCCTGCCGGCGCTGCTCGACGATCCCGAGCCCGAGGTGCGCGGCGTCGCGGCCGCACGGCTGCCGCTCGATCGGATCGGCGGCCTGGCGGAGGATCCCGAGATCCATGTTCGCCTCGTCGTCGCGCACCGCGTCGCGGGGAATGCGCTGGTCGCGATGCTGAGCGATCCTGCTTATCAGGTCCGGCTCGCGGTCGTGCGGCGGATGCCGGCCGATCTGCTGCCGCTGGTGATGCGCGATCCCGATCCCGAAGTGCGCAGCTGGGTGGCGCGGCGGCTGCCGGTCGGCTGCCTGCCGGACATGGCGTTCGATGCCGATCCGCTGGTGCGGCTGGAGGTGGCGCAGCGGCTGCCGCTCGCCCAGCTCCATCTGCTGGCGCAGGACAGCGACCTGCGCGTCCGCTTCGCCGTTGCCGAGCGGATCGCCGAGGAGGAGCTGGCGCCCTTCCTGCACGATGCCGAGCCGCTGATCCGCGAAATCGCGCGCGAGCGGATCGCGCGGGTGCCCGCGCTCGCGGCGCGGCTGCTCGGCGCGGCGACCATCCTGCCATTTCACGGGGCCGACACGGCCGAACGAAGGGACGAGCGATGAAGGTGATGATCCGCCGCGGCGACACCGGGCTTTCCGCCTATGTGCCCAAAAAGGACCTGGAAGAGCCGATCGTCGAGGTCGAGCGCGGCGAGGCGCTGTGGGGCGGCTGGGTGCGGCTGGCGAATGGCTGGATCCTCGAGCTGCCCGACATGGCGAGCGACACACGGCTGCCGATCACGGTGAATGCCCGCAAGCGCGGCGGGGAGGAGGCGTGATGGCGACGATCGTGGAAAGCCGCGCCGATCCGCGCGCGCAGCTCGGCGATGTTCGCGCGGCACTCGTGGCGCGGCGCGTCGTGCCCTATCTGGGGCCCGAGGTCGCGGCGCTGGCGGGGGCGAGCGTGCCGACGACGCCGGAGGCGCTGGCCGATTTCTTCGGCGCCAAGGTCGCACTGCCGCGTCGCGCCAAGGGCAATGCCTGGGCGGCGGCGCAGCATATCGAGAGCTATCGGCATCGCAGCACCGTCGCCGCGCTGATGGCGGAGGCCTTCGCGTCGCCGCCCGTGCGGCATCCGCTCCATGCCTGGCTGGCGGGCCTCGGCCTGCCGCTGATCGTCGACAGCTGGTATGGCGGCGAGATGCGCGCTGCGCTCGCCGCGCGGGACGACTGGGCGGAGGTGCAGGGGATCACCCGGGCGGGAATCGGCGAGGATCGCTGGTTCCGCTTCTACGGTCCGGACGGGGCACCGCTCGCGGCCGAGGCTGCCGAATCGCGCCCGACGATCCTGTATGCGCCGCATGGCAGCGCGCAGCCCGCGGGCAACTTCCTGATCTCCGATGCCGACTATGTCGAGGTGCTGACCGAAATCGACATCCAGACCCCGATCCCCGAGGTGGTCAAGCATCGCCGCACCGGCATGGGGTTCCTGTTCCTCGGCTGCCGCTTCCACGACCAGCTGCTGCGCACCTATGCGCGCCAGCTGATGAAGCGTTCGGGCGGCACCCATCATGCCGTCGTGCAGCTGGACGCGCTGACCCGCAACGAGCGGCGCTTCCTCGACGAGCAGGGGATCGAAGCGATCGACCTGCCGCTCGGCGATGCGCTGGCGGCGCTGCTGGCATGACGCGGTGCGACACTCTGTCGCGTTCGCAACATTGCGCGATGCGCGACATCCGACAGGGGGTGCCTAACCTACTGTGAGTCAAGGCCGGATCGGCTTGGCACGGCGGTTGCTACGCATGCTGCACGAAGCGGGGCCTCTCCCGATCACCCGCGGGAGCAAGAGGAGCGAGCGAATGACCGATACAGCGCTGCACGACGCCGGAACGTCCGACCTCGGCGCCATCCTCCAGAAGGTGGCGGAGCACAAGGGCTGCGGCACCGAGGGCGGCAGCGGCAAGGCGAGCTGCGGCTCCTCGGCCGGCCCCGCCGACATGGACCCGGCGATCTGGGAGAAGGTGAAGAACCACCCCTGCTACAGCGAGGAAGCGCATCACCATTATGCGCGGATGCACGTCGCTGTCGCGCCGGCCTGCAACATCCAGTGCAACTACTGCAACCGCAAATATGACTGTGCCAATGAGAGCCGCCCCGGCGTCGTCTCGGAGCGGCTGACGCCCGAGCAGGCCACCAAGAAGGTGCTCGCCGTCGCCTCAACCATCCCGCAGATGACGGTGCTCGGCATCGCCGGCCCGGGCGACCCGCTCGCCAACCCGGCCAAGACCTTCAAGACCTTCGAGATGATCCACAAGGCGGCACCGGACATCAAATTGTGCCTGTCGACCAACGGCCTCGCGCTGCCGGACTGGATCGACGAGATCGCCAAGTACAATGTCGATCACGTCACCATCACGATCAACATGGTCGATCCCGAGATCGGCCAGCATATCTATCCGTGGATCTTCTGGGAGCACAAGCGCGTCACCGGCTATGCGGCGGCGAAGATCCTCAGCGAGCGCCAGCTGCGCGGGCTGGAGATGCTCACCGAGCGCGGCATCCTCGCCAAGATCAACTCGGTAATGATCCCCGGCATCAACGACCAGCATCTCGTCGAGGTAAACCGGGCGGTGAAGTCGCGCGGCGCCTTCCTCCACAACATCATGCCGCTGATCTCGGCGCCGGAGCACGGCACCGTCTTCGGCCTCAACGGCCAGCGCGGGCCGACCGCGCAGGAGCTCAAGGCGCTGCAGGATGCCTGCGAGGGCGAGATGAACATGATGCGCCACTGCCGCCAGTGCCGCGCCGACGCGGTCGGCCTGCTCGGCGAGGATCGCTCGGCCGAGTTCACCACCGACAAGATCATGGAGATGGAGGTCGAATACGACGCTGCCGGTCGCAAGGCCTATCAGCAGGCGGTCGAGCAGGAGCGCGTCGCCAAGGTCGAGGCGAAGAAGGAGGAGCTGGAGACGCTCGCCCGGATCGCCAGCAACCTCAAGCTGCTCGTCGCCGTCGCGACCAAGGGGCACGGCGTGATCAACGAGCATTTCGGCCATGCCAAGGAGTTCCAGATCTACGAGCTCTCGACCGCGGGCGCCAAGTTCGTCGGCCATCGCCGCGTCGATCTCTATTGCCAGGGCGGCTATGGCGAGGAAGACAGCCTCGACACGATCATCAAGGCGATCAACGATTGCCACGCGGTGTTCGTCGCCAAGATCGGCGGCTGCCCCAAGGCCGACCTCACCGCCGCCGGCATCGAGCCCGTCGACGCCTATGCGCACGAATTCATCGAGAAGTCCGCGATCGCCTGGTTCCGCGACTATGTCGCCAGGGTCGAGGCGGGCGACGTCGTCCATGCCGAGCGCGGCGACGCCGCGATCCGGCAGGGCGCGCTGATCAACGCGGCCTGAGCGGGGAGGGCGCGCCATGCCGTACAAGATCGTCGCCGCACAATGCACCAATTGCTCCGCCTGCGAGGCCGAATGCCCGAACATGGCGATCGCGGAGGTGGGCACCACCTTCGTGATCGATCCCTCCAAGTGCACCGAATGCATCGGCCATTTCGACGTGCCGCAATGCGTCGCGGTGTGCCCGGTGGATGACACC
>JAPJRE010000075.1 GCA_030824725.1 Sphingomonas sp. | reverse complement strand
CACCAGGCCCGAGGCGGTCGACGGATCATAGACCGAGGCGCCGCCCGTACCCGCAAAGGCATAGCCGAGCCGCGCGACATTGGGGCCGAAGGCGGTGCGCGCGGCGGTCAGATAGCCAGCGGCGAAGGTCGTCGCGTCGGCAGGGTTGGTGGTCGAGTAGAAGGCGTCGAAGCTCGACTTGCCCTTGGTTCCGCCGATCTTGGCCGAGACCTGCCAGCCGTTGAAGTCTGCGTCATAGTCGATCGCGGCGTTGAAGAAGCGCATGTGGCGGCCGTTGGAGAGGTCGCGGGTCATGCTCTGCAGCGCGCCCGAGCCGTCGCGATACTTGATGTTGACGTTGCGCAGCGAGGGTGAATTCAGCGTGCCCTCGAAATAATCGATATACTTGTTGAGCGAGACGGCAGGATTGCGCGGGTCGTTGGTCGGGATCGGCAGGTAGAAGACGTTGTGATCGTTGACATACTCGGCCGAGACCTTGAGCGTGCCGTTGCTCAGCTCGCGCTTGAGGTTGGCGCGGATCTGGCCGCCCTTGTCGCTGGGGAAGCCGCCATAGCGATAGCCGTCATGCTGGCGGATGAAGCCACCGATCGCGTAAGTGGTGTTGTCGCTGAGCGGCCCCGACTGCATCGCATCGAGCCGGTAAAGGCCGGTATCGCCCAGCGTCACCTGCGCCTTGCCGCGCGCCACCGGGCCGCCCGAGACGGTGATGTTGTTGGCGATCGCCGCCGCGCTGCTCGCATAGATCGGCGCCGGGCCGCCGCGCACGATCTCGACCCGCTCGGTCATCAGGTCGTAGCGGTTCATGCCTTCGCCGGAGTTGAAGAAGACGCCGTCGATCTCGTGGTAGAGCGGCAGCCCGTCCTGCTGGAAGATCAGATAGCCGCGATCGGTGGGGATGCCGCGGATGCGGGTGATGTTCTGCACCTCGCCGCCGGTCGCCTCGACCTGGATGCCGGGGACGGTGCCGAGCAGGTCCGCAAAGCTCTTCGGCGCGATCTTCTGGACATCGGCCTGGCTAAGCGAGTTGATCGCATAGGAAACGTCGAAGCGGCGCTGCGCGCGGGCCGAGCCGGTGACGATGATGTCGCCGCCGGTGTCCGCGTCGGCCTGGGCCGGATCGGCGGCGGGCGTGTCGCTGGTCTGCGCGAAGGCGGGCGCGGCGGCGAGGCTGAGCGCGAGCACGGCGCAGCCGGTGGCGAAATGGTGCTTCTTCATCGGATCGTTCCCCCGAGTTGTTCTAAACTTGGGGCGCCGATGCGCGGTGCGGATGACAGATTTATTTATTTCTGAGGAAATTAATCGCACGCGGTGCATGCGAATGATATGCGCTACCGAAGATGAGATTTCCCCCGCTTTCCCTGCTCGACGAGGAGAAGCGGCTGCTCTGGCAGCTGCGCACCCAGGGGCATCAGTCTCGCTCCGCGCTGGCGGAGACGCTGCAGATCAGCAACGCGGCGATCTCGAAGCTCACCAAGGCATTGATCGGCCAGGGGCTCGTCGAGGAACTGCCCGCCGCGCCGCTGGCGGGGCGGGGGCGCCCCACCGTGCCGCTGCGGATCTCGCCGGCGGGCGGCTATGCCGTCGGCGTCGCCATCTATGCCGGCCTGCTCGAAATCGCGCTGGTCGACTATGCCGGCGGCGTGGTGTCGCTTACCTCGGAGGTCGTCGCGCCAACCGATGCGGCATGCTTCGCGCGGCACGTCGATCGTCGGATCCATGCGTTGGCGATCGAGCACCGGCTGCTCGGCAGTCGCCTCCACGGGGTTGGCTTCAGCGTGCCGGGGCCGGCATTGTCGCGCGACGGCAACCGCTGGCACGTCGTCCGCAACCTGCCGGGGTGGAAGGACGCCCCGCTGCGGACGATCTTCGAGGAGGCGCTGCGGCTGCCCGTCTGGATCGAGAATGACGCGACCGCAGCGGCGCTCGCCGAATATTATCTCGGCGGGCTGATCCGGCGTTGCACGACCGCCGTGGTGGTCCTGCTCGGCCACGGCGTCGGGGCGGGGATCATCCATGAAGGCCGGTTGATGCGCGGCGAGACCGGCAGCGCGGGTGAGATCGGGATGTTCTATCCGGGCAACCTGCCGCGGCCGACGACGCTGGACCTGATCGCGACGCTGCAGGCGGCGGGGTGCAAGGTGGAATCGCTCGCCGACTTTGCCGAGGCGATCCCGGGCTATGAGGCGACGATCGCGCGCTGGCAGGAACGCGCGGCCGAACAGTTGCTCCACACGATCAACTCGGCGATCGCATGGCTCGATCCCGGCGCGATCCGGTTGATGAGTCCGCTACCCGCGGCGATCATGCACGGCCTTGCCGAGCGCCTGAACCGCCTCCCCATCACCTGGGGCGATCATGCGGTGGACAGCGAGAAGGGACGCTGCGGCATCGAGATATCGCAGCTGGCCGGGGCAGGGTGCGCCCTGGGTGCGGCGCTGCTGCCCATCCACGCATCGATCGCGCGCGTTTAGCGGGAGACGCCGCCCAGCAGGAGCCTGGACGGCGGGCGACAGGTCATCTCGTTCTAGCGCGCCGCCCAGCGGATCGCGTTGGTCAGGATGCGGCGGTAATTAGGGTCGTCATAGGTTTCGGGCGCATGCCCGAGCGCCGAATAGAAGACCCGCCCCCTGGTCGCGGGGTTGACCCAGATCACGGGGTGCACCCCCATCGCCAGCTTCGCGCCCGGCCGATAGCTGCTCTCGTCGATCCGCGCGAGTACGGTCATGCCCTTCGCGGCCGGGTTCGTATCGAAGGAATACCATTCGTCGACCGGCGACCAGGGCAGTTTCACGCCCGCCATGGCGGGATGGTCCGGCTTGTCGATCAGCAGCTGCGCGGACTGGAGATGGTCCGCGCCGCCGGGATGGCCGATGAATGTCGTGCCGATCACGGTCTGGACATACCAGGGATCGCGATGGCTGTTATCGCCCGCCGCGTGCAGCGCCACCACCCCGCCGCCGCGCGCTACGAACCGCGCAAAGGCGGCGCGCTGCTCGGGCGTGAGGAAGTCGCCGCTCGCGCTGTTGAGCACGACCACCGAGAAATGGCGCAGCTGCTCGTCGTTGAATATCGCCGCATTCTCGGTGACGAAGCTCGCGCGGCCCAGCCCCTTGGCGATGTCCGCCAATACGCGGTTCGAGTGCGGGATATGCTCGATATGCCGCCAGCCATTGGTCTTGGAGACGATCAGGACCGCGCGCTGCAATCCCTTCGGCAAGGCGGGGGCGACGGACTCCTGGGTCGGCTTGGGCAGATGCGGGTCCGGTACGCTTTGCGCCATCGTGAAAAGCGCCAGTACCGCCAGAATCGTCCGCATGCCTTCTCTCCCACCTCGGTGCTCGCCGGGGGTACACCCTGCGAGATCGGGCCTGCTTCCATCAAGCCAAAAGGGCGGATCGTGCGAGCTCCGGCGGTGCGCCATCGCCCGGCGGCGCATTTGTCCCGCAGATGTGCGGCGGCTACCGTGTTCGGCGGGATCTATCGCCTCGCCGTGTCCATGGGGTACGGCCGCGATGCGGACCTCCTGGGGGAAGACGATGCACCCGGTCGACACGTTTTAGCTGGTCCTGGTGCTGTTCGCGGCGGTGATCGCGCTGCATTGGGCGGCCGAGCGGCTGTCGTTCCTCCCCTCGGCGGCGCTGCTGCTGGGCGGCGGAGCGCTCGCCTTCCTGCCCAACCTGCCCAAGGTGTCGCTCGATCCCGAGCTCGTCCTCGTGCTGTTCCTGCCGCCGCTGCTGATGGATGGCGCATACTATGCCGCGTTCGGCCGGTTGCGGCGACACCTGCCCGGCATCCTGTCGCTCGCGGTGGGCGCGGTGCTGTTCACCACGCTGGTCGTCGGGCTGGTGCTGCACCAGCTGGTGCCCGGACTGCCCTGGGCGGCCTGCTTCGCGCTGGGGGCGATCGTCTCGCCGCCCGATGCGGTCGCCGCGCGGTCGGTGCTGCAGCGCGTCCGGCTGCCGCGGCGCCTCCAGGCGCTGCTGGAAGGCGAGAGCCTGATCAACGACGCGACCGGGCTGGTGCTGTTCCGCTTCGCCATCGCGGCGGCGCTCACCGGCAGCTTCAACGCGCTCGATGCCGGGTCCAGCTTCGTGCTGCTGGCGGTCGGCGGCGTGGTGGTCGGCACCGCGATCGGCTTCGCCGGGGTGTTCATCCTGCGCCGCCTGCCCGATCAGACGCTGATCGTCGCGACCGCGACCCTGCTCAGCTGGGCGGCCTATCTGGGCGGCGAGGCGCTGCACGTCTCCGGCGTGATCCCGGGGGTGGCGGCGGGGATCGTGTTCGGCTGGTATCAGCACGAGGTACTGCCGGCGCGGGTGCGGATGCAGGGCGCCGCCTTCTGGCGGACGCTGGTGTTCATCCTGATCGGCTTCTCGCTGCGCGGCGTGCTCGATCGCGTCGGGCTGGAGCGCGTGTTCACCTCGATGGCGCTGCCGGTGATCGGCATCGTCGTCGCGGTGCTGCTCACCCGCTTCGCCTGGGTGTTCGGCAGCGAGCTGCTGCTCGGCATGCTCAAGCGCACCGGCGTGTCGCGGGTGCGCCCGCTCGGCTGGCGGCAGGCGACGGTGCTTTCCTGGGCGGGGATGCGCGGCGTGGTGACGCTGGCGGTCGCGCTGTCGCTTCCCAACGAGATGCCGGGGCGCGACCATGTGACGGAGCGCTATGCCGGCGGTGCCGGCATCTACATGCCCGGCATCCGCGCCCATTTCGGGATCGTGCTGGCGGCGGTGGCGGCCGGCCGCAAGGAGCTGATCCGGCTGCAGCGGCAGGGCGAGATCGAGGACGAGGTGCTCCACAATCTCGAGCGCGACCTCGACCTTGAGGAACTCGGCGCGCTGTTCCAGGGCGGCGAGGGTGCCGACATCCATGGCCCGGGAGAACAAGCGTGACCGACCCGCAGCCCGCATCCTTCTCGATCCGTCCGGCAGTGCCGGCGGATCGGGCGCAGCTCGGCCGGCTCGGCGCGCAGATGGTCGCAGTCCATCACGCCTTCGACGCGCGCCGCTTCATCGCCCCGACCCCGGAGACGCCCGACGTCTATGGCAGCTTCCTCCTCCGCCAGATCGGCCGCGCCGAATCCGTGTTGCGGGTGGCGGTCCAGGGCGATGCCGTGCTCGGCTATGTCTATGCCGGGGTGGAGGGAAACGACTATATGGCGCTGCGCGGGCCGGCAGGGGTGATCTACGACCTGATCGTTGCGCCCGACCGGCGGCGCCAAGGGATCGGCCGCGCGCTCCTAGAGGCCGCGATGGCGGCGTTGGCACTGCATGACCTGCCGCGGCTCGTGCTGTTCACCGCCGAGCGCAATGTCGAGGCGCACGCGCTGTTCGCTTCGCTGGGGTTCCATCGCACCATGGGGGAGATGACTCGCGACCTCGCCTGATCTGCCGCCGCGCCAAGGAACCTTTGCAGGATCGGAGAGCTATGGCTAGGGGCCGCGCGGTCAGGCGGCTGGAGCGGGCGTGAACCGGAGCGAAGACGACACCGACGCCGAGGCGCGGCGAAACAGTGCAGCAGCGCGGGCGAAGCGGCGGCGGCGTCGCTTCGCGGTGGCGCTGCTCGTGCTGGTGTCGGCGAGCGTCGCGACGGTGTGGCTGCAGCGGCGGACCATCGCGCAAGGGTTCGTCGATCGCGAGCTGGCGCGCCGTGGCGTGGCCGCGCGCTACACGATCGAGCAGCTTTCCCCCTGGCGCCAGCGGCTGACCAATGTCTCGATCGGCGATCCGCACCAGCCGGACCTTACCGCTGACTGGATCGAGCTGCGCACGGCGCTTTATCCCTGGCGCGCCGAGCTGCTGGTGGCGAAGGCGGGGACGGTGCGCGTGCAGGGGCGCATCGTGAACGGCACGCTCTCGCTCGGGTCGCTCGACCGGCTGATGCCGCCGCCTTCGGGCAAGCCCTTTTCCCTGCCGCGGCTCAGCGTCGATGTGGCGGATGCGCAGCTGCGGCTGGCGAGCGACGCGGGGCTTGTCGTGCTCGGGCTGCGCGGCAAGGGGCTGCTGACCGATGGCTTTGCCGGCACGCTGCGCGCGCAGGCCGGGCCGTTGCACGCCGGAAACTGCGAGCTCCTCGGCCTGTCCGCTGCGCTTCAGGTCCGCATCCGCAAGGGCGCGTCGACGCTCACCGGACCGCTGGCGGCGCAGCGGCTGGCGTGCGGCGATGTCCAGGCCATGCAACCGCGCGGCGCGCTCCGCCTGACACTCGACGCATCGCTGGGGCGCTGGAGCGGGGATGCTCGGCTCGGTCTGGCCGGGCTCACTTCCGCCTATGGCAGGCTCGGGCGTAGCGATGCCCAGCTCGACTTCGCCGGCGATCGCACGCGGACGGCCGGATCCGTCGCGCTGCGTGGCATCGATGCGAAGACCGACGCCGCCAGTGCGCAGGTGGTTCAGGCCTCCGGGCGCTACGCGGTCGGCGCGGTTCTGGCGTTCGATGGCCGGGTCGGGATTCGCGAGGCGGCGCTGTCCAATGCTGTGCGCGCTCGGGTCGCAAGCTATCGCAAGGCGGGCGCAGGCACGCCGATCGGGCCGCTCGTCGCCAGGTTCGCGTCGTCGGCGGAGGCGGCGGGGCGGCGCTTCGATGGTTCGGCCACGCTCGGCATCGCCACCCGCGGGAGCGGCGCGACTCTCCGCGTGAACAGCGTGGACCTCGCCGCCCGATCGGGAGGCCGGTTGCGCTTTGCCGGCGAACAGGGCGCGGTGCTGGACTTCCCGAAAGGCACGGTGGCATTCGCCGGACGACTGGCGCTCGGCGGCGGCGGGCTGCCCGAGGTCGCGCTCGATCTGCTGCAGCGCCCCGGCAGCGAACAGTTGCAGGGCACCGGGACGCTGCGTCCCTATTCCGCCGGCGGTGCGCGGCTGGCGCTGGCAAACCTCTATTTCACGATGCGCGGCGGGGCGGGGACGGCGCGCACCGTCGCGACGCTGTCCGGCCCGATCGGCAGCGGCAGGGTCGACGACCTGTCTATGCCGCTCAGCGCCCGGTGGAACGGCCCGCGCGTGCTGGTGAACCCGGGCTGCGAGATGCTGGGCTTCTCGCGCATCGCTGCTTCGGGCATGGTGCTGGGCGGCCATCGTCAGCGGCTGTGTCCGCTCGGCCCGGCGATGCTGGCGTGGGACGGCAAGCACCTTACCGGCGGTATCCGGAGCGGCGCTGTCAATTTGGCAGGGCGCATGGGCAGCAACCCGCTGCGCCTCGCCGCAGGCGGCGTCCATATGGACCTGACGCGGCGGGCCTTCGCGCTGAGCAGCATTGCGGTGCGGTTGGGCGCAGACCGGCCGACACGGCTCGAAATCGGTCGTCTCGACGGCGCGTTCGGCAAGACGCTCGGCGGCAACTTCGATGCGCTGGGTGGCCAGATCGGCGCGGTGCCGCTGATACTTTCGCAGGGCAAGGGCAACTGGCAGGTCGCCGACGGCGTGCTGGCGCTGCTCGGCGGCTTCCAGCTCGCCGATGCCGAGCCCGGCCGCCGCTTCGAGCCGCTGCTTGCCCCCGCCGGTCGGCTGACACTGCAAGACAACCGGATCGAGGCGCAGGCCGATCTGATCGGCGCCAAGCGGCCGGTGGAAGTTGCCACGGTCTCGATCACCCATGACCTTGGCAAGGGCGAGGGGCAGGCGCTGCTCGACGTGCCGGGCATCCGTTTCCAGACCGAGGGGCTGCAGCCGATCGACCTCACTCCGCTTACCTATGGGGTGATCGCCGACGTCGACGGGACGGTGGCCGGATCGGGGAAGATCGCGTGGAGTGGGGAGACCGTCACCAGCACCGGCCGCTTCACCGCCACTAACGTGGCGCTCGCCGCGGCCTTCGGGCCGGTGCAGGGGCTCACCACTACGCTGGACTTCACCGATCTGCTGAACGTGCAGACTGCGCCGGGGCAGGTGGCGACGGTCAGCGAGATCAATCCCGGCGTGCCGGTGCGCGAAGGCGTGTTCCACTACCAGCTGCTCGACAGCCGGCGGGTGCGGGTGGAGGGCGCGCGCTGGCCCTTCTCCGGCGGCGAGCTGCTGCTCGACCCGACCACGCTGGATTTCAATGAGGCGGGCAAGCGACGGATGACCTTCCAGGTGAAGGGCGTCGACGCCGCCCTGTTCCTCAAGGAAATGGCGTTCGACAATCTCGACGCCACCGGCACCTTCGACGGCACGCTGCCGATGCTCTTCGACGAAAGCGGCGGCCGCATCGAAGGCGGCGCGCTCCGCGCCCGCGCCGGCGGCCACCTCGCCTATGTCGGCGAGGTCTCGCGCGAGAATCTCGGCACCTGGGGCAACATGGCGTTCCAGGCGCTCAAGTCCCTCGACTATCGCAACCTCGCGATCCGGATGAACGGGCCGCTGGCGGGCGAGATGATCACCGACATCAGCTTTTCCGGGCTCAGCCAGGGGCAGGGCACCAAATCGAACTTCCTGATCCGGCGGCTCGCGAAGCTGCCGCTCGTCTTCAACGTGCGGATCAACGCGCCCTTCCGCCAGCTGCTCGATTCCGTCCAGTCCTGGTACGATCCGCGCCGCCTGATCGAGCGCAACCTGCCGGCGTTGATCGAGGAACAGAAACGTGCGCAGGAAACGGGCAAGAATAAGGTTCAGCCAACCGTTCAGCCCGCTGAAAGCACACCTCGTCCATGAAAGGCATGTCTATGAGCTTGGAAGCATGAAACAGGGTTCGTCTCTTCGGCTGGGTGCCTGCAGGATCGCCCCGCTGGCGCTGCTCGGCGGCTGCGTGACGGTGAACGCGCCCGACAAGCCGATCGTGATCAACCTCAATATTTCGATCACCCAGGAAGTGGTCTATCGCCTCGACAACAAGGCGAAGGCCATCATCCAGGACAATCCGGGGATTTTCTGATGCGACAGTTGCTCTCGACCTTCGGCATGGCAGCCGTGATCGCGGCGGGCGTGATCGCCCCGGCCTTCGCCCAACGCGACCCGGCTTATCAGGCAGCGCGCCAGCAGGGCCAGGTGGGCGAACAGCCCGACGGCTATCTCGGCATCGTCGGCGCGGCGACGCCCGAGCTGCAAGGCCTGATCAACAACATCAACATCCAGCGCAAGCGCCAGTATACCCAGCAGGCAGCTACGGGCTCGACCGTCGAGCAGATGGCCTTCGTCACCGGGTGCAACCTGATCCTGCGCACTGTGCCGGGCGAGAAATACCGCGCCCCCGATGGCCGCTGGCTGACCCGCGGCAGTGACGCGCCGGTCCGCGACCCGCGCTGCATCTGATCCGCCTGCCTAAGAGGGTGCGGCGCCGATCGCGCACCCTCTGGCAGCGACGGGGAACGTGCGGCGCGTGGCCTCGACTTGTCCAGCAAATCGAAATTCGTGCATCCTCGCCGGCGGCGCGGCAGGTTGAGGCTGGCCATCCGCCACCGCCGCCTTATGGTGTCGATCGTGAGCGCAGCCCCCTGCCAAGGGCGGACCGCGCGAATGTGAGGGGATGCCATGAGAGTTTCGACGATCGTCGCGGGGATTCTGGTCGGCACGGCAGCCATGCCGGCCCAGGCCCAGGAGGCCGCGCGCTTCAGCGACTTCCGCTATTCGGGCCACGCCATGGAAGCCGCCAGGGCCGGTCCCGGCGAGTATCGCAACCCCATCTTGTCGGGCTATTATCCCGATCCGTCGGTCACCCGCGTCGGCGACGATTATTATCTCGTCCTGTCGTCCTTCGCCCATTATCCCGGGCTGCCGATCTTCCACTCGAAGGACCTGGTGCACTGGACCCAGATCGCGAATGCGATCGACCGGCCCGGCCAGCTCGATTTCACAGGCATGCGCACCTCGCAGGCGGTGTTCGCGCCGGACATCTCGTACCACGCCGGCACCTTCTACATCGTCAACACCTGCGTGAGCTGCAAAGGCAATTTCGTGATCACCGCCAAGGACCCGCGTGGCCCCTGGTCGGATCCGATGTGGCTGCCGTTCGAGGGCATCGATCCCTCGATCACCTGGGAGGGCGACAAGGCCTATATCGTCAACAATCGCGCACCGGACGAGCCGCCCCGCTATGACGGGCACCGCGCGATCTGGATCCAGGAATATGACTGGCGGGCCGGCAAGATGGTGGGCCCCAGCACCCAGCTGATCAACGGCGGGGTGGACATCAGCAAGAAGCCGGTGTGGATCGAGGGGCCGCATATCTTCAGGAAGGACGGCTGGTATTACCTCACCGCCGCCGAGGGCGGGACCAGCGTCAACCATTCGCAGGTGGTGTTCCGGTCGAAGGACCTGCTCGGCCCCTATCTGCCGTTCGCGGGCAACCCGATCCTGACCCAGCGCGATCTCGACCCTAACCGGCCGAACCCGGTCACCTCCACCGGCCATGCGACGCTGGTGCAGACCCAGAAGGGCGACTGGTGGGCGACCTTCCTCGGCGTGCGCCCCTATGCCGACGACTTCTACAATACCGGCCGCGAGACCTTCCTGCTGCCGGTCACCTGGTCGGACGGCTGGCCGATGATCCTGCCGCACGGCAAGCCGGTGCCGCTGGTCGGCAAGGTGCCGAACCTGCCCGCACAGGCCGCGCCCGCGCTGCCGACCAGCGGCGACTTCGGCTATGTCGACCGCTTCGCCGGCAACAAGTTGTCGATGCAATGGGTCGGCATCCGCACGCCCAAGACGCCCTTCTATACGGTCGGGCGCGGCGAGCTGGTGATCACCAAACCCGCCCCGCTCGGCGATCTTGACCGGGTACCGGGCTTCGTCGGCCGCCGGCAGCAGCATGCCAACGCCACGGTAAGCGTGACGGTCCGATACGCCCCCACCAAGGCGGACGCGCGCGCTGGCCTCGCGGCGGTGCAGAGCGACCTCCACTATCTGTTCTTCGGCCTCACCAGCAAGGACGGCAAGCGCACGCTGGCGCTCTACACCCGCGCCAAGGGCGACGAGCAACTGGTCGCCTCGGCGCCGCTGCCCGGCACCGCGCCCGTCACGCTGACGCTGCGGATCAACGGGGGCACCATGGCGTTTGACTATGCCAGCGGCGCCAAGAGGGGCACGCTCAAGCGCGATCTCGACGCGCGCTTCCTCAGCACGCACGAAGCCGGCGGTTTCGTCGGCACCTTGATCGGACCGATGGCGCAGTGATGCGGCGGCTCCTCCTCGCGACCGTCACCGCGGCATTGCTACCCGTGGCCGCCTCCGCCCAGGTCTGGCGCTCGGACCAGGGCGACGGCACCTATCGCAACCCGCCGCTCAACGCCGATTATCCCGATCCGGACATCATCCGGGTGGGCAAGGATTTCTATTTCGCCAGCACCACTTTCGCCAATGTGCCGGGCCTGACCCTGCTCCATTCGCGCGACCTGGTGAACTGGGACATTTTGAGCCACGTCATCCCGCGGCTGGACGGGCTGGCCGCGTTCGACCTGCAGGGCGGTGGCGCCTATCGCGGCGGCGTCTACGCGCCCAGCCTGCGCTATCACAAGGGCATGTTCTATCTGGCGGTGACCCCGATCCGGCAGAACACCCGCATCTATCGCGCCAGCAACCCGCGCGGCCCCTGGACCTATGTGTCGCTCGACCGCGCCGCCTTCGATCCGGCCTTGTTCTTCGATGACGACGGGCAGGCCTATCTCGCCACCTCGATCGGCACCGACGGCACGATCACGCTGCACACGCTGGACAAGACCGTCTCGCGGATCACCGCCAGCCGGGTGATTTATTACAACAAGGGCGCCGAGGGATCGAAGCTGCTCAAGCGGAACGGCTGGTATTATCTGTTCAACGCCATCCCCAACAAGCTCGCGCTCACCGTCTCGCGGGCGCGGGCGCTGGACGGGCCCTGGGAGACCCGGCCGCAGATCGACGATACCACCGGCGGCCACCAGGGCGCGCTGGTCGATCTCGCCGATGGCCGCGATGTCGGCTTCGTGATGCGCGATTCCGGGCCGATCGGCCGGGTGACCAACATCAGCCCGGTGTTCTGGCGCGACGGCTGGCCGGTATGGGGCACCCCCAAACAGCCCGGCCGGGTGCCGGACCGCGCCCGCAAGCCGATCCAGGGCGGTCGCTTCACCGAGCCGCCCGCCTCGGACGACTTCACCGCCCGCACGCTCGGCCGGCAATGGCAGTGGAACCACAATCCGCTCGATCCCTATTGGTCGCTCACTGCGCGCCCCGGCTGGCTGCGGCTGCGCGCGGTGCAGGCCGACCAGCTCTGGTGGGCGCGCAACACACTGGTGCAGAAGGGGCAGGCGCCGCGCGCGCGCGGCGAAGTGGTCGTCGACCCTGCCGGCATCCGGCCGGGCGATGTCTGCGGCTTCGGCACCTTCGGCAAGTTCAGCGCGGCGATCGCGGTGGTCGGCCAGCCGGACGGCAGCCGCGCGCTGTCGATGCGCGTCACCGAGTCCACCACCGAGGGGCCGAAGACCGAGATCCGCGTCGCGGCGGTGCCGACCAGGGCCCCGCGCCTCTGGCTGCGGACCGACATGGACTTCGACGCCGCGACGGCCCTGCTGTCCTACAGCGAGGACGGCCAGCGCTTCACCCCGCTCGGCGGCACGGTGCCGCTGGTCTATGACTGGCGCACCGGTACCTTCCAGGGCGTCCAGTTCGCGCTGTCCTGCTTCAATCCGGGCAAGGGCGGCGGGGCGCTGGACGTGGACCGCTTCACCCTGTCACGCTTCTGATCCGCGCCGGCGGCCGCGCCCGCATCGGCGCGTGACCGCCGGCACCGGCTCCGGTACCAGTCGGGCATGGCGAAGCGAAAGCGCTACCTGACCGCGACCATGGCCGATGGCTATGTGAAGACGATCGGCCCGACGGCCGCGCCGTTCACCCATTTCTGGCGCATCGTCGCGGAACTGGAGAACGGCAAGACCGAGGTGTTCTGGGGGCACAGCAAGTCCGCCCGGGAGGCGGCCGGCAAGCAAGCCGCCGCGGCGGAAGCGGCGAAGATGCGCGGCTGGACGTCCTTCGCGTTCGAGATCGTCGCGCTCACCGAGGGCCGGCCCGACTGAGCGGCGCGTCGCCTGCCCGCGCCGCGTGCGGCGCCGGGGCAGGAGACGGTTGCTTGTCGGCTGGCCGGGGCTCCGGCTGCGGGCGGGGCGGCGGAGCGGAATCGCGCCGTTCGGTGAAGGTGCCGCGCTGCATCGCGACGCCGCCGAGCGCGAGCCGTTGCCAGGGCACGAACTTGTCTTCGGGCAGGCCGGCGCGGGCGCAATAGGCGGCGATCGGCTGATAGGTGCCCGAATAGTTGCTCCACCAGTCGATCGCGCCGCGCTCGAAGCGGGCGGTGCCGGCATAGACCACCGGGCGCCCGCCGCCGGCGATCTGCGCGTGCGGCAGCCCCGAGCTGATCAGTGTTGCCTGCGCGCGCGGGGTGTCGCCGCCGACCCGCACGAAGTTGAACGTCCCCGAAGGCGGCACCAGCGTATGCCGCTCGGCCGAGCGCATCGCGAAGGTGCCGCCGGGCTGGGCGACCAGTTCCTGCGCCTGCACCCCCGCGCGCGCTGGCGGGCGGACGATGCGCTGGTGCGCGACGAGCCCGCCGCCGGGGGCGGCGTGGCGCTGGATCGGCGCGCCGGGCCGCGTG
>JAPJRE010000074.1 GCA_030824725.1 Sphingomonas sp. | reverse complement strand
CGTCTCTGCTATGCGGGGCAGGTGCTCAAGCTCAAGGCGCCCGCGCTCGATCCGCGCCGGGCGATGCGCCAGATCGGCTGCGAGTTGATCGGGCGCGACAGCGTGGGCGCCGCGATGGAGATCGTCCGCGTCGCGATTGAGGCGTTGCAATCGGCGGGTGTCGAGGGGCTGGCGATCGACTTCACGCTGCCCGATCTGGTCGACACGCTGGCCGGCGGCACGTTGCCGCCGGAGAAGCTGACGGCCCTGCGCGAGCGGCTGGATGCCAAGGACGCCGGCGGCGTCGCCGCGATCGATCCCAAGTACCTGCCGCTGATCGAAGCGGCCGGCCCCTTCGACAGTGCGATGGCGAAGCTGCGTGCGACCGATGCCGGCACCGCGCTCGCGAGCCGGATCGACGGACTCGCCACCATTGCCGCGAGCATCCCCGAGGGCGTTGCGCTGACGCTCGACCCCACCGAGCGGCACGGTTTCGAATACCAGACCTGGCTGGGCTTCTCGATTTTCGCGCGCGGTGTGCGCGGCGAGATCGGGCGTGGGGGCACCTACACGGTGGTGCATGACGGCGGCCGCGAAGAGCCGGCAGTCGGCTTCTCGCTCTATGCGGATTCGATCCTCGATGCCGGTATCGGCGGCGACGCGCGCCGCCGGCTGTTCCTGCCGTTCGGCACCGATGCGGCGATTGGCGCAAAGCTGCGCGCGGAGGGCTGGGTGACGGTCACGGCGCTGGAGGCGGAGGATACGCCCGAGGCGCAGCTGTGCAGCCACGAGTTGCGCGGCGGGGTGCCGACCGCGCTGTAGGCCATCGCCGTCGCCCCGCGCAGGGGCGACGGGATGCGCCTCACTCCATCTGATCGATCAGCGCCTGGATCGGCGCGAAGGCGAAGGCCACCGAGCTGTCCGCCACCCCGTACGGGATGAAGAGGCTGTCGCCGTGGCGGATCGCGCCGCAGGTGTACACGACGTTGGGCACATAGCCCTCGCGATCCTGGTCGGCGGCCGCGAGCAGCGGCGCGCGCGAGCGGGCGAGCACCTTGGAGGGATCGTCCTTGTCGAGCAGCGCCGCGCCGATCGAGTATTTGCGCATCGCGCCGACGCCGTGGGTGAGCACCAGCCAGCCCTGGTCGGTTTCGATCGGCGGGCCGCAATTGCCCATCTGCACCAGCTCCCAAGGGAAGCGCGGCTTGATGATCAGGTCGCCGCCTTCCCAATGGGTGATGTCGTCCGAGGTATGCAGGAAGATGTTCTCGCCGTCCTGGCGGCCCAGCATCATGTACTTGCCGCCCACCTTGCGCGGGAACAGCGCCATGCCCTTGTTGCGCGCGGCGCTGCCGGTCATCGGCACGAGGTCCAGCCCGCGCCAGTCATGCGTGCGCAGCAGCTCCGACTGGATGCCCGAGCCGTTATAGGCCGTGTAGGTGCCGATCCATTCGGGCGTGCCGTCGTCATGGGTGAAGTGGCAGATCCGCAGATCCTCGAGCCCGTTCGACTGGGCGCGGGTGATCGGGAAGATCACCGTGCCCGACAGCGTCGAATCGCGGTGGCGATAGATGCGCACCGGGCCTTCCATCCGCCGCTCGTCGGGCTCGCGCGCATCGGCCGCGGTGGCGAAGGGCGGCTCAGGGGCCAGCACCAGCTCGTTGCCGTTGGTGATGATGCCCTCGCGGAAGGCCACCGAGGAAATATGGCCTTCGCCCACGGCGCGCAGCGACATCAGGATGCGCATGCTACCCGGCGGCATGCCGGTCTGGTCGTAATGCGGTACCGCGCTGGGGTTCATCAGCGCGGCGGCGGCATAGCTGTATTCGTGGCAGAAATAGGCACCGAGCAACTGGCGCTTCTCGTCGCCGATCGTGGCGCCGTCGAGCCCGAGCATCGCCTCGATCTCGTCATAGCGGGTCATGAACACGCGGCGCGTCTGCCAGTGGCGGGCTTCGAAGTCCTTGAGGACCAGCTCGAGCTCGGCGCGCGCCTGGCCCGGCGAAAGCGCCAGCACTTCGCTGACGATCCGCTCGGTCCGGCTGGGCGCGCCGCCATTGGTCGACGCCCAGGCGATGTGGAACGGGCGCACGACGACGCGCGACGGATCGGCACGAAGCCGCAAGGGATGGTGAAACAGTTCCGGCATTTGGCAACCCCCGGGGAACGCGCTCGTTACGGCGCCGTCCCCGGTATCGTTTCAGGCGACGGCGAGTTCCGGTCCTGCCACGCTTTTATTGCCCTTTGAAAGAGCCGAGATAGCGCAATTCGCCAGTTGGAGTGCGAGAATCGACTCGGCACCTTGATTACGGTTAAGTCCGGTGGGCATCAGCCCGTCGAAGCAGCCGCCATCGGCAACGCTGGCAAGCGGCGTGTCGAGATCGTTGGCACCCAGATACCAGCGATAGGCCCGCATCGCCTCCTCCGCCCAGCGCCCGTCGCCGGTCGCTTCGTGCGCGGCCAGGCAGGCGTCGATCGTCGCCTGGGCTTCCAGCGGCTGCTGGTCGAACGGCAGCGGCTCGGCATATTCGCGGCCGAAGCTTTCGGTGCCGACGGCGCGGAAACGGCCCTCGGGCGAAGTCTGGCGCTCGGCGATCCAGGCGAGCGTCTCCAGCCCGGTATCGAGGAAGTCTTGGCGGCCAAGCACATGCCCTGCGCGCAGCAGCGCCTCGGGGAGGCGGGCATTGTCATAGGCCAGCACGATCTCGAACCAGCTCCATGCCGGGCGACGCGTGCGCTCCAGCAGCGCGACCAGCTCGTCGCCGAAGCGGGTGAGGATCTCGCGCGACAGGGCGTGGCCCGGATGGGCCTCCGCCATCGCCGCGGCGCCGAGCATCGCAAAGGCATGCGCGCGCGGGCTGCCGAGGTCGAAGGCGATCGAGGCGGTTTCGTCGAACAGCACCGAGGCCCAGTCGCGGTGCTTCTGCGCACGGGCGTCGCGGGCGGTGACGCCCAGCGCCCAGATGGCGCGCCCGTTCGAATCTTCCGAGCCTTCGTCCTCGCACCAGCTGCGATCGAAGTTCATGAAGTTACGAAACTTGCGCTTGTCGGGATTCCAGGCGTGCTGGACGAAGCCGCCATAGATGGCGGTCCAGCGATCGCGCACCGTCTCGTCGACCGTGTCGATCTTGCTCATCAGGATCAGCGCGCGGGCATTGTCGTCGATGCAATAGCCGTGGCGGCGATCCGGCACCGAATAGATCGAATGCTGGAGCATGCCGGTGGCGTCGCTCATCCGCTCCACCGCGGTGAGCACCGGGGAAAGCGTCGGCAATTCGTTCGTCGCGGTGCGGATGCGATATGGCCTTTCATCGAGAATCGCGTCGAACGCGTCGATCGCGCGCTCGGCGAGGCGGGTCCACAGCATGGTGCGGCCACGGTCATAAGCGCGCCTGGCGAGCGCCAGCCGTGCTTCCTTGTCGCCAAGCAGGCGATTGATTTCACGCGAGAAGGCGGCGCTGTCGCCGAAACCGACAAGCACCCCGTGATCCTGGTCGAGGATCTCGGTTGCATGGACGTACGGCGTGGAGATCACCGGCTTGCCCATGCTCACCGCATAGGAGAGCGTGCCCGACGTGATCTGCGCAGGGTTCGGATAGGGCGTCGCATAGATGTCGGCCGCCTGGAGATAATCCAGCAGGTCGCTCTGCTCGACGAAGCGATTGACGAAGGCGACATTGTCCTGGAGGCCGAGCGCGACGATCTGCGCCTTCAGCCGATCGCGATAGGCCTCGCCCTCATGCGCGACGAGATGCGGGTGGGTCGCGCCCAGGATCACATACAATGCGTTCGGATGCGCGGCGGCGACCGCCGGCATCGCCTCGATCATCGTCTCGATGCCCTTGCTCGGAGCGAGCAGGCCGAAGGTTAGAATGACGTCGCGGCCTTCCCAGCCATATTGCGGCTTGAAATCGGCCGTGTCGGCAAAGGCGCGATCGGGCACGCCGTGCGGGATGACCTCGATCTTGCCGTCCTCGACCCCGTGGACGCGCTTGAGGATCTCGCGGCCCTTCTCGGCCATGACGACCAGCGTCGAGGCGCGGCGGATCAGCGCCTCCATCACCCGGCGCTCGTCCGCGCTCGGCCGCTCGAGCACGGTGTGGAGCGTGACGATCACCGGGATGGAGATGCGGTCGGTCAGCGCGAGCAGCAGTTCGCCCGCCGCGCCGCCGAAGATGCCATATTCGTGCTGGATCCACAGCGCTTCGGCGCCGCTCGCCTCGATCTTGCGGGCGGTTTCCAGATAGGCGCTGCGATCGTTCTGCGCGATCGAACCCGTTACCTGCGGCGGATAGGCGTAATGGCCGGGCAGGTCGTCCATCGCATAGACGTCGACCTGGATATCCGGATAGCGCTCGGCAAGTGCCGTGTAGGTATCGGTAGTAAAAGTGGCGATGCCGCACTTGCGCGGCAGGAAGTTGCCGATCAGGGCAAGATGCCGGATCCGAGGACCCATAGGAGACCGTGCCATGGCGGACCTTTCGCTACTGCATGATGGACTCGGCCCAAATCTGGGCCTTATGTCCTGTCAAACTCCCGTTTTTCGAATAAGTTGCAGTTCCGCTGCAACGCACAACCCTATACCTGATGAACCGTGCTGTAAATCTGCCGTTCAGCCGCGGCCGCGATATCCGGGAACCCCCTGGTCGGGGATCCAGACGTCCTCGGGCGGCTTGCCCGACTGCCAGAACACGTCGATGGGGATGCCGCCGCGGGGATACCAGTATCCGCCGATCCGCAGCCAGAGCGGCTGCATCTCGCGGAACAGCCGCTCGCCGATGCCGACGGTGCAATCCTCGTGGAAGGCGCCGTGGTTGCGGAAGCTGCCGAGGAACAGCTTGAGCGATTTGGATTCAACGATCTTCTCGCCCGGCACATAGTCGATCACGAGGTGCGCGAAATCGGGCGCGCCGGTGATCGGGCACAGCGAGGTGAATTCGGGTGCCGCAAAGCGCACCAGATACCGCGTGCCCGCGCGCGGATTGGGTACATAATCGAGTTCCGCTTCCTCCGGGGTGGCGGGCAGGGCGGATTGCTTACCGAGATGCTTGGCGTCCATGGCCGCCATGTAGGCGTTTGCCGTGCGGTTTCCATAGGGCTAGGACCTACCCGCATGGACGGATTGATCACCACCGAAGCGCTGGCCGGCATGCTCGGCGCCCCCGACCTGCTGGTCCTCGACGCGACCTATACCTCCACCATTCCCGGCGCGGCGAAGCAGGATCCGCGCGCGGAGTTCGAGGCGGGGCATATCCCCGGCGCGCGGCTGCTCGATCTCGACACGCTGGTCGATGCCGAGAACCCGCTGCCCTCGATGCTGCCCAGGCGCAGCGTGTTCGAGGACCGCATGGCGCAGCTGGGGGTGATGGGGACCACGCGCATCGTCCTCTATGACAACAGCCCGCACCATACCGCCTGTCGCGCCTGGTGGGTGCTGCGGATGTTCGGCGTGCATGCCGAGATCCTCGACGGCAATTTGGGTCATTGGCGCGCCGAGGGGCGGCCGGTGGAAACCGGGCCGCATGCCGCCACGTCGTCCAGCTTCACCGCCGGCGAACCCGCCGCGCAGCTGCGGACGCTCGACGACATGCGCACGACGGCCGAGCAGATCGTCGATGCGCGCTCGGCTGCCCGCTTTACCGGCGAGGAGCCCGATCCGCGCCCCGAATGCGCCGCCGGGCACATGCCGGGGGCCAAGAACATCCCCTATGGCCGCTTCTTCGAGAGCGACGGGCACTGGAAGGCACCCGAGGGCATCCAGGCGGTGTTCGATGCCGCCGGCCTCGATCTGACCCAGCCGCTGGTCGCTACCTGTGGCTCGGGCATCACTGCCTCGGTGATTGTCTTCGCCGCGCACCTGCTCGGCCACGAGATCGCGCTGTACGACGGCAGCTGGACCGAATGGGGCGCGCAGCCCGACACCGCCAAGGTGGTCGGCGCATGAGCGGCGAGGACAAGCAGGACGACCGGGACGCGACCAAGGTCGTTCATGCCGGCCGCCGGCCCGAATGGACGCAGGGCATCGTCAACCCGCCGGTGTGGCGCGCTTCCACGATCCTCTACGACGATATCGCCGAGATGCGCGAACGCGGCAGCGCCGACACGCACCACAAGCTCTATTATGGCCGCCGCGGCACGCCGACCCAGTGGTCGCTTGCGGACGCACTGACCGAGCTGGAGCCCGGCGCGCAGGCGACGCTTCTCTATCCCTCGGGCGTGTCGGCGATCACCGCGGCGCTGCTGGCGGTGCTGTCGCCCGGCGACGAGGTGCTGCTGCCCGACAGCAGCTACGAGCCGACGCGGGCGTTCGGCAATGGCATGCTCAAGCGGCTGGGGATCACCGCCACCTATTACGACCCGCTGATCGGCGCGGGCATCGCGGCGCTGTGCAGCGAGCGGACCAGGGCGATCCTGATGGAAAGCCCCGGCAGCCTGACCTTCGAGGTGCAGGACGTGCCGGCGATCGTCGCCGTCGCCAAGGCGCGCGGGATCGTGACCTTGCTCGACAATACCTGGGCGGGGCCGCTCTACTTCCCGGCGATCGAGAAGGGCGTCGACTATACGATCCTGTCCTGCTCCAAATATGTCGTCGGCCATTCGGACGTGATGCTGGGCTCGGTCACGGCCGCGCCCGGGCATTACGAGAAGCTGCGGGCGACCACCTACCAGCTCGGCCTCTGCGCCAGCCCGGACGATGCCTATCTCGGATCGCGCGGGCTGCGGACGATGGAAGTCCGGCTGCGCCAGTCGGGTGCGAGCGGGCTCAGGATCGCCGCGTGGCTGAAGACCCGGCCCGAAGTGGCGCGGGTGCTCCACCCGGCGCTGCCAGACTGCCCGGGACATGACGTGTTCCTGCGCGATTTCCGCGGTTCCGCCGGCCTCTTCTCCTTCGTGCTGAACGGCGGCGACGATGCGGCGCGCACCGCGCTGATCGACGGACTCCGCCATTTCGGCATCGGCTTCAGCTGGGGCGGCTATGAAAGCCTCGCCATCCCCGCCGACCCGCAGCGCATCCGCACCGCGTCGCGCTGGGAGGCCGAAGGGCCGGCGATCCGGCTCTATGTCGGGCTGGAGGACACCGACGATCTGATCGCCGATCTCGAGGCGGGGCTCGCCCGCTTCGCCGCCGCGCGCGGATGATCCGCGACCTGCTGGACCGGTTTGCCGCGATGGGGATGCGCGTCCCCTCGCCTGCGGAGTTCGGCGAGCTTGCGGTGGCGCTGGGCCTTGTCGCCTTGGCGCTGGCGTTCGGCGTGCTGGTCGGCCGGCGCATCGGCGCGCAGGCCGCGGCGCTGTGGCACCGGATCGCCGGCGAGCATATCAACGGCATCCAGCCGCGGCTGTGCCGGATCACCCGCTATCTTACCGTCGCGCTGTTGCTGTCCCCGGTGGCGAACGGCTATGGCTGGCATCCGCCGGCGACCTTGCTGCTCGGCATCGCGCTGGGGCTGGCGATGGCGCTGGCGGTGGTGGAGGTGCTGCGCGGGCTCGGCCTGCCGCGGCTCGCCACCTGGCCGATGGGGGCGATCGCTTTCACCTCGCTGCTCAGCAAGACGATGGGCGGGCTGGGGGTGATCGAGGCGCTGCTGGCGCGGATCGGCTTCGACATCGGCACGCGGCGGCTGTCGCTGCTGTCGCTGCTCACCTTCCTCGTCACCGTCACGATCATCTATGCGCTGGTGCGGGTGGCGAACCGGTTGCTCGCGCAGTGGATCGGGCGGGCCAAGGGGCTCGATCCCACCCAGCAGCTGCTCGGGCAGAAGCTGGCGAGCATCGCCATCGTCACCGCCGCCTTCTTCGTCGGCATCGACCTGCTCGGCATCGACCTGACGACCTTCGCGGTGTTTTCGGGCGCGTTCGGCCTGGCGATCGGCTTCGGCATGCAGAAGACGGTCGGCAACCTGATCGCCGGGATCATCCTGCTGATGGACCGATCGATCAAGCCGGGGGACGTGATCGTGGTGGGGGACAGTTTCGGCTGGGTGAACAAGATCGGCGTGCGCGCGGTCTCGGTGATCACGCGGGACGGCAAGGAGCATCTGATTCCGAACGAGAATCTGATGACCCAGGAAGTCGAGAACTGGTCCTACACCGATCGCAACGTGCGCGTGCGGATCGCGGTGACGGTTGCCTATGGCTGCGATCTCGACCTTGCACAGGATCTGATGCTGCGCGCCGCGACCGAAAGCCCGCGCGTGCTCGACACGCCGCCGCCCAATGTCTGGCTGACCGCGCTGGGCGAAAATGGCGCGGCGCACGACATTCTGGTCTGGATCAGCGATCCCGAGAGCGGGGTCGGAAATGTGAAGAGCGACGTGCTCAACCGGCTGTGGAAGCTGTTCGGCGAGCATGGCATCACCGTGCCGGCACCGCGTCGCGACGTGCTGTTGCGCGGCGGCCCGGAACCGGACCGCCGCTGAGGCTTCAGCGCTTCGGGCAGGCCGCCGTCACGCTGTTGCAGATCACCGTGCTCTTGCCGAGCGACACCGCCCAGTTCAGCCCGCGCGGATCGGGCGCGCCTTCGTAATAGTCCGTGCTGATCAGCTGCGCGCCCGAGGCAATCGCCGTGTCGAGCCGGCGACGATCGCGATTGCGCGCCTCCCGCGTCTCCGCATCGGCGCGGGTGCGGACCATGAAGCCGGCCTTGACGCGGCGGGTGATCGTGGCGGTGTCCGCGGTCGGGCTCTGGGTGTTGAAGAACGCGGCTTCGGGCGCATCCTCGGGATACCAGCCGAACATCATCCGGCCCTTCAGGCTGGCATGGCCGGTGCGGTAGCGTTCCTCGTTCGCGTCCGAGGTATCGAGCACGAACAGGAACTTGCCGCGCGACTCGCCGATGGTGGGCCAGCGATGCGCGGTCACCGCGTCGCGCAGCGTGGGGAGGGTGCCGCGCACGTCGTCCGGCGCGATCACCCGCTCGCGGCCGATCGTCGCGGCGATGTCGGCATCGAGCGCGCCGAGCGTGGCGGCGTCGAAGCCGATATCGGTGCTGCGCACGCCCGGGATCGGGCGCACGTCGCTGGCATTGACCAGAACCATCACCGGAAGGTGCCCCGGATGCGCATCCGACCAGCGGCGGAACAGCGCCATGCAGCCGCGGAAGGTGCGGCAATGCGTCTGCCAGTCGATGCCGGGGATGTGGATCGTCTTGGCGCCGGGCGCGGCCATCTCGGCCTTTATCTCCTCGGTGCCGTTCGCATAGGGCGCGGCATAGGCGCCGCCCTGGGGATCGGGGGCGACGTCGATTTCGAGCTGGCGCAGGCCGAGCGCGAGCTGGCTCTCCAGCGGCGGGTGGCCATAGGCGAGGCCCTCCCAGCTGCTCGGCAGCAGCGTGCGGATGCGCGCTTCCACCTCGGGCAGCGGATAGGGGCGATAGCTGTTGTGCGAACCGAGCACGCGCACCTGGTCGAGCCGCAGCGAATCCAGGCGCTTGTCGGCGTCGGGCGTCGTCCCGCCTGGTGCCATCGCCATCAAGAGCGCCGCCGCGCCGACCATCAACCCCTTGCGCATTCCTGTCATTTCCTTTTGCGAAGCGAACCCAAGGCGTGCCTTTGGCGGGCTTTCGTTCCGGATCGATGACAGTGGCGCGCACAAAAACGGCGGCGGTCCGCTGGGGACCGCCGCCGCCGGAGGGAGCTATCCGCTTAGTTGCCGGTCGGGCTGGCCGGTGCACTTGCCTGGGCCGACTGGCCGCTGGCCTGCACCTGGGCGGCGGCCGCCTGGATGCGCTGGTTGAGCGCGGTGTCCGAGGCCATCGCCTGGCTGATCTCGTTGAAGCGCTGCGGCTGCAGGCCCGACGCAGTGATCGCGGCAACGAACTTGGGGTTCTTTTCCGCCGCCGGGATGGTGGCGTCCGCGTTGATCTTGTTTACCGCGAGCGCCGCCTTGGCATACTGCTGCACCTCGGTGTCGGTGAAGGTCGACGCGCCGGCGGTCGCGGTCGCGCCGGTGCCTGCACCCGTGGTGCCCTGATCCGGCGTCGCCGGCGTGGTCTGCGCCGGGGCGGCGTCGGCCGGGGTCGTCTGGCCGGGGGTCGTCTGGGCCGGGGTCGTGGTCTGGGCGAAGGCGGTCGACGCGATCAGCGTACCGGCGACCGCCAGGCTCGAAAACATCATCTTCATCCTCAACTCCTCGCAATCGTGAAACTCTTTTGCACCCCTGTAACGTATGAGTGGGGCTGGGGTTTTCCGCTGAACACCCGATTCACGATGGGCTGTGGCCATGGCGGGACGGCATGACCCGTCCGGGGACGGTGCCCCACGGAATCACACCGCTGGAAAAGCCGGGGATTTTCGCCTATATGCGGCGGATGCAGACAGTGTCGGCCGCTCCTATGCCCATTCCTGGGCACATCGATCCCGTGCCCGTGCCGCGTGCCCCCGCCGCGCGCGAGGACGGGCGTACCGACCTGATCGGTCTCTCCCGCGACGGTATCCGCGAGGCGCTGGCCGCCGCGGGTCTGGAGCCCAAGCAGGCCAAGCTGCGCGCCAAGCAGCTGTGGCACTGGATCTACAATCGCGGCGCAACCGACTTCTCGGCAATGACCGACATCGCCAAGGCGCAGCACCCGTGGCTGGCCGAGCGCTTCGTGATCGGCCGCCCCGACGTGGTCGAAGCGCAGGTCTCGAACGACGGCACGCGCAAGTGGCTGCTCCGCTCGCCCGACGGGCAGGATTACGAGATGGTGTTCATCCCCGATGCCGATCGGGGAACCTTGTGCGTCTCCAGCCAGGTGGGCTGCACGCTCAACTGCCGCTTCTGCCACACCGGCACGATGCGGCTGGTGCGCAACCTCACCGCGGGCGAGATCGTCGGCCAGGTGATGCTCGCCCGCGATTCGCTCGGCGAATGGCCGAGCCAGCCCGAGGGGCGCCTGCTCACCAACATCGTGATGATGGGCATGGGCGAGCCGCTGTACAATTTCGACGAGGTGAAGGCCGGCCTCCAGATCGTGATGGATGGTGACGGCCTCGCGCTGTCCAAGCGCCGCATCACCCTCTCCACCTCGGGCGTGGTGCCGATCATGGCGCGCGCCGGCGAGGAGATCGGCGTGAACCTCGCGGTGTCGCTCCACGCGGTCACCAAGGAGGTGCGCGACGAGATCGTGCCGCTCAACAAGAAATACGGCATCGAGGAGCTGCTCCAGGCCTGTGCCGATTATCCGGGCGCCAACAATGCCCGCCGCATCACGTTCGAATATGTGATGCTCAAGGACAAGAACGACAGCGACGCCGATGCGCACGAGCTCGTCCGCCTGCTCCGCAAGTACAAGCTGCCCGCCAAGGTGAACCTGATCCCGTTCAACCCCTGGCCCGGCGCGCCCTACGAATGCTCGACCCCCGAGCGGATCCGGTCCTTCTCGAACATCGTGTTCGAGGGCGGTATCTCGGCGCCGGTGCGCACCCCGCGCGGGCGTGACATCGATGCGGCGTGCGGCCAGCTCAAGACCGCGTCGGAGAAGAAGAGCCGGGCGCAGCTCGATCGCGAGGCCGAAGAGAAGTTCGCCGCACTCGGTTGAGCCCTGCCTACTTCTGCGCGTAGGATGCGGCCATGCCGCTGCTGCTGCTCGCCCTGGCGCTTGCCGCCCCCGCCGACCCTTGCGCCGACGCGAAGACGACGGTGGAGATGAACCTGTGCCTCGCGCGCGCCAGCAACGCCGCCGAGGTGGAGATGAACCGCTACCTGGTCGCCGCCCGCAAGCGCGCCGCGACCGATGGGGTGACCGTGGTCAAGGCGTTCGACGAGGCGCAGGGGCGCTGGATCGCCTGGCGCAAGGGCGAGTGCGACGCGGTCTATGCGCATTGGCAGGGCGGCACGATCCGGGGTGCCGCCCTGCTCACCTGCCGGATCGCGCTGACCGAGGCGCGCATCCACCAGCTGTGGAAGACCTGGCTGACCTATCCGGATTCGACTCCACCGATCCTGCCCGAGCCGGGGGTCAACGCGGACGGAACATCCTGAACAGCGCGTCCTCGCCGATCTCGAAATAATCGGCCGGCCCGCCGCCGCGCAGGATCGGGCGGGCGCGGGCGGTCTGGTAGACGCCGTCCTCCAGCATCGCACGGTCGATATGTATGCCGGTCGCTTCGCCGAGCACCAGCCAGGTGTCGACTTCGGCGCCTTCCTTGGTCTCCAGCCGGATCAGCTGGGTGAGCCGGCATTCGAACTGCGCCGGGCTGCCCGCGACGCGATCGGGGCGCACGGTGCGCGAAGGGAGGGTGTCGATGCCGGCAAGGGTGAACTCGTCCACCTCGGCGTCGACCATTGCCGCGCTGGCATTCATCACTTCCGCCAGCGGCCGCGTCGCGAGGTTCCAGACGAACTCCTTGGTCTCGGCGATATTGGCGACGCTGTCCTTCCACCCGGTCGAGGCGAAGCCGAGGATCGGCGGGCGATAGTTGAACAGGTTGAAGAAGCTGTAGGGCGCGAGGTTGCGCACGCCGCCGGTCGACATGGTGCTGACCCAGCCGATCGGGCGCGGGCCAACGATGGCGTTGAGCGGATCATGCGGAAGGCCGTGGCCCGAGGCGGGTTCGTAGAAGTGGAAGTCGGTCGGCAATGCACGCTCCGGATTTTTGTGGCGGCGGTGAAACCGATTCCGCCTGCCGTCCGAATCTCCTACACTCGCCCCGTACAGCGAAGGAAGCGCAGATGCCCGAAGGTCCACCGGACAGGCCCCGCCTGATCTACCGCCACCGGCTGGTCACCCGGCTCTGGCACTGGATCAACGCGATCGCGCTGCTGATCATGGTCGGCAGCGGGCTGATGATCTTCAACGCGCATCCGCGGCTCTATTGGGGACAATATGGCGCGAATTTCGACCATGCCTGGCTGGAGCTGCCGCGCTTTCCCGGCTGGGTGACGATTCCCTCCTATTACAGCCTCGCCGGCGCGCGGCACTGGCACTTCTTCTTCGCGCTGGTACTGGCCTTCGGGCTGCTGATCTATCTGCTGTGGAGCCTGGCGAACGGCCATATCCTGCGCGACCTGCGCATTCGCGCGCGCGAGCTTGGCCCGCGGCATCTGTGGAAGGATTTCAAGGACCATCTCGCGCTGCGCTTCCACGATCCCAGGGATCCGCGCGCTTACAACATCTTCCAGAAACTCGCCTATGTCGGCACGCTGTTCGTGCTGCTGCCGGCGGTGATCTTCTCCGGGCTCGCGCTTTCGCCGGGGATGGATGCGGCCTGGCCCTGGCTGACCGAGATGTTCGGCGGGCGGCAATCGGCGCGTTCGGTGCACTTCATCGCGATGGGGGCGATCCTCGTCTTCCTGCTCGTCCACCTGACCCTTGTGCTGCTGGCGGGGCCGATCAACGAACTGCGCGCGATGATCACCGGCTGGTGGCGCGTGCCCGCGGAGAAGCAGCCATGATCCTCACCCGCCGCAATCTGCTGATCGGCGGTGCCGCCGGGCTGCTCACCGGCTGCGACCGCTTCACCGACAGCCCGGTGCTGGCGAGCGCCGAGGAAGCGCACCGCTTCCTCCAGCGCGCGATCGGCCGCGGATCGCTCGCCACCGAGTTCCGGCCCGAGCAGCGTAGCCCGATCTTCCGGGTGAACGGCACCCACCATCCGAATACGCCCGAGTATAATATCTG
>JAPJRE010000073.1 GCA_030824725.1 Sphingomonas sp. | reverse complement strand
AGTCCAATATCGACGACATGCAAACCATATCACAATCTCCAATATGGAGCAAAAAGCGCCCGCATGCCGATCGCCAGACCTAAATCATGACTACATTTATTAGGAACAAACTATAAATCATTCTAATTCGATCATGTTATTACAACATGAAAAATGGTCCAGCTTCTGCTTGACCGCCACCGTCCATTATCGCAGCGCTTGGGCCAGGCCAGCTTGCCGTACCGGGTCACAGCGGCGACGTTCGCGCCAAAAGGCAAAAGCCCCCTGCAGGTCCAACCTGAGAGGGCTTCGCGAACCCAGTGCGTGGATCCCGCCCGGCGGCGGGCGTGACCGCCTATAGCAGCTTCACCGCCGCAATTCCTTCGTCGTCCATCTGCGCCAGCGGATTGCGCAGCGGCAGCGTGAAGGGCGCCGCCTCGATCTCGAACGTGTCGCCCAGTTCGGTCTTCACCCCGTCGCTGAACGACAGCGTCGCGGTGCCGAAGAAGTGGACATGGACGTCGCCCGGCTGGCGGAACAGGCCATACTTGAAGTGGTGATGCTCCAGGTTGCCGAGCGTGTGGGACATGTTCGCCTCGCCGGAGAGGAACGGCTTTTCCCACAGGGTCGCGCCGTCGCGGACGATCCGGCTGGTGCCGCGCACGTCGTTCGGCGCCTCGCCGACCAGCAGCTCGGGGCCGAGGGCTGCCTGGCGCAGCTTGGAATGGGCGAGCCACAGATAATTGTGCCGTTCGGTCACATGGTCGCTGAACTCGTTCGCCAAGCACAGGCCGAGGCGGAAGGGCGTGCCGTCCGGGCCGATCAGGTAGATGCCGGCCAGTTCGGGCTCCTCGCCGCCATCCTGCGCGAAGCCGGGCATTTCCAGCGTCTCGCCGGGGCCGACGAGATGGTGGCCATTGCCCTTGTAGAACCATTCGGGCTGCTGGCCGATCGCGCCGGCGGCGGGCTTGCCGCCCTCGACGCCTTCGAGGAACATCCGCATCGAATCGGTCTTGTGCTCGGCGGCAGCGGCATCGCGGTGCATCTTGTCGCGGCCCTCGGCCGAGCCGAGATGGGTCAGGCCGGTGCCGGTCAGCACCAGGTGCGCGGCATCGGGATGGTCGATCGGCGCGAGCAGCTGCCCCGCCGCCAGTGCCTCGGCCGGATCCACCGCGCCCTCGCGACCCGCCGCCGCGACGGCCTCGGCAAGCGACTGGCCCGCCTCGATCGCCTGCAGCGCCAGGCTGCGAACATCGGCGACGCCGCGGACGAAGCTCGCCCCGGATTCGTCCGCAGCGATCACGCGCCGCACGCCATCGCTTCCCTTGAACTGCATCAGCCGCAACGCCATCGAATTGCTCCTCGTCCTCAATTTAGTCCGACTTATTCGGGTCGCGCCCGAATGGCAATCGCGCATCGTTTGCCCGATGCCCCCGCTTCGCGCTACACGTCGAAACATGCAGGAGAGCGCGCGGATGGCAGGGGACGAGCAGGCGGACGGGGCGGACGACGCAGGTGTGCAGCCGATTACGCGAACGCCAAAGGGGTCCGGCCGGCGGCTGCGCGGAGCAATCGCCCATTATCTCGGCACCCAGATCGTCTCCGGGGCGATCGCGCCCGGCGAGAAGCTGACCGGCGAAGTCGCCAATGCCGAGGCGCTCGACGTCTCGCGCAGCGCCTATCGCGAGGCGGTGCAGGTGCTCACTGCCAAGGGGCTGGTCGAGAGCCGTCCCAAGGCCGGCACCCGCGTGCTGCCGCGCAGCCGCTGGAACATGCTCGATCCGCAGGTGCTCGCCTGGGCCTTTTCGGGCGAGCCCGACACCGATTTCGTCCGCGACCTGTTCGAGCTGCGCGCGGTGGTCGAGCCTGCCGCCGCTCGCCTCGCCGCTGAGCGCCGTGACCGCGACGACGTGAAGGCGATGCGCGATGCGCTCACCAAGATGCGCCGGCACACGCTGGCCACCGAAGCGGGCCGGGCAGCCGACCGCGACTTTCACGATGCGCTGCTGGAGGCGACGCACAACAATGCGCTGATCGCGCTGAGCGCCAGCATCGGCGCGGCGGTGAGCTGGACGACCAAGTACAAGCAGCGCGCCCGCGCCCTGCCGCGCGATCCGGTGCCCGATCACATCAAGGTGTTCGATGCGATCGCCGCGGGCGACCCCGAGGCTGCGGCGGCGGCGATGCGCACGCTGGTCGACCTCGCGCTGGAAGACACCCGGCTGTCGATGTGACGGCACGGCGCCGGCTCTACGCGAATGCCAAGGTCCGTTGAGGCGTAGGCCCCCCCCCAAGTCCGTCATTCCGGCGAAAGCCGGAATCCAGTCGCCTCACGGTGGCGGCAAGAGCCCCGACGCCCCCGATGGATCCCGGCCTTCGCCGGGATGACGCCCTTGAGATAGGACAAGCATCTTCGACCGCGGGCTGGCGCACCGCTCGCGCAGCATGCCAGAAGATGCTTTCCTACACGTCTTGTTTATGGTTTGTTCTGAATCTGCCAATTGCGAATCGACGTGGAGGATCGGGTTCGTGTCGCTTTCGCGGAACTTTCGGAACTTTCGGGCAGCGACAAGACGCTGGCGGACCGACCGCGAGGTTCTGGAGGCGGAGGGTGCCGTGTGGATCGGCACCGCCTCCCCCGAGCGGGGCCCGGGGGAGGCGGACACCAGATCAATCCTCGATCGCGTTGGTCGGCTTGCTGCCCCACAGCGCATAGAACAGGATGTACAGTTCGCAGATCGCGGTCAGCAGGAACGAGTGCTGCAGGCCGTACTGGTCGGCCAGCCAGCCCTGCACCGCCACCAGCGCGCCGCCGGCGATCGCCATGATCAGCAGGCCCGAGCCTTCCTCGGTCAGCGGGCCGAGGCCCTTGATGCCGAGGGTGAAGATCGTCGGGAACATGATGGAGTGGAACAGGCCCACCAGGATCAGCGACCACATCGCCACTTCGCCCTGGGTGAACACGGTGACCATCATCACGATGAAGGCCGCAATAGAAAATGCGGCGAGCACGATCGCGGCATCCACCTTCTGCATGATCGCCGAACCGACGAACCGGCCGACCATCATCCCGCCCCACAGCAGCGTGAGGTAGCGGCCCGCCTGCTCGGTCGTCATGTTGCCGATCTCGGGGCGGCTGACGAAGTTCACGAACAGATTGCCCACGCCGATCTCGGCGATCAGGTAAATGAAGATCGCGCCGATGCCGAACACCAGGTTGCGGTGGTTCCACAAGGAGTGATGCTTGCGGTCCTCCTTGGCGACTCGGCTGGTCGCCGAGCCCATCGCCGGCAGCGGGAAACGGGCGATCACGATCGCGAGGACCAGCAACACCACCGCGACGAGCACATAGGGCAGGATCACCGCATGCGCGTCGGCCAGCCGCTCGGCCTGGGTCAGCGTCGCGCCCGCCTCGGCCGTGCCGCCCTTGGAGCGGCCGAGGATCAGGTACGCGCCGAACAGCGGCGCGAGCATCGTGCCGGCCGAGTTCATCGCCTGCACCAGGTTGAGCCGCGACGAGGCGGTCTCCGATGGGCCGATCACCGCGACATAGGGGTTGGCCGCGACCTGCAGTAGCGTGATGCCGCTGGCGATCACGAACAGCATGAACAGCGTGACGCCATAAGAAGGCAGGCTTGCCGCCAGCGTCATGCCCAGCGCGCCCGCCGCCATGATCAGCAGGCCGACGACGAGCGACTTCTGGTAGCCGATCCGCTCGATCAGCTTCGCCGAGGGAATCGACGCGAAGAAATAGGCGATGAACCAGACGCTCTCGATCAGCGCCGCCTGGAAATAGCTGAGCTCGAACACGCTGCGCAGATGCGGCAGCAGCGTACCGTTGATTACGGTGATGAAGCCCCACATGAAGAACAGCGTGGCCAGCAGCGTCAGCGCGCGGCCATATTGCGTTGGGGGAGAGGCTTGCCCGGCCCCCGCCGGAGCAGCCTTTGACGTTGGCACGACCGCCATGCTGGTATGATCCTCTCGTTTTTTGCCACGGGGAAACGCGGCGGGGTTGCTCTTCGCTTTCTAGTCGGAGTATTCAACCCGACGTCCAGCGTCAACGGCCGCGTCGCCGCTTGCAGCAGCGATAACCGATAGGGAGAGGTTTTGCATGAATTATCTTATCAAGGGAGCACTGCTCGCCACCGCGATGATTCCGCTGTCCGCACATGCCGGCGAAGTGACCCGCGCCGCCTTCGGCACCACCGCCGACGGCCGACAAGTGGAGGCGATCACCCTCACCAACGGGCATGGCATGCGCGCCACCATCATCAGCTATGGCGCGATCCTTCAGGCGCTCTCCGCACCCGATCGCAACGGCAAGTCCGAGGACGTGACGCTCGGCTATAACGACATGAAAGGCTATCTGGTCGCCCCCAATTATTTCGGCGCCACCGTCGGCCGCTATGCCAATCGCATCAAGGGCGGCACCTTCAGCATCGACGGCAAGACCTACACGCTCGCCAAGAACAACGGCCCCAACGCGCTGCACGGCGGCCCGACGGGCTTCGACAAGCGGTTGTGGACGGTCGAGAAGGTGGCAAGCGGTGAGAGCGCCAGCGTCACCCTGCGCTACGTCTCCGCCGATGGCGAGGAAGGCTATCCCGGCCAGCTCACCGTCACCGCCACCTATGCGCTGAACGAAAAGAACGAGCTGTCGGTCGAATATACTGCGACGACGACCAAGCCGACCATCGTCAACATCACCAACCACAGCTTCTTCAACCTCGCCGGCGAAGCCTCGCAGCGCTCGATCTACGACCATGTCGTGACGATCCCCGCCGAGACCACGACGCCGGTCGACAAGACGCTGATCCCCACCGGCCAGCTCCGCCCTGTCGAAGGCACCCCGTTCGACTTCCGCAAGCCGACCGTGATCGGCAGCCGCATCCGCGATGGCCGCGATCCGCAGATCGTGTTCGGCCAGGGCTATGACGAGAATTTCGTGATCGCCAAGACCGTGTCGGCGCAGCCGGTGCTCCATGCCCGCGTCGAGGATCCGTCGAGCGGCCGGGTGATGGAGATCCTCTCCAACCAGCCGGGCGTGCAATTCTATACCGGCAACTTCCTCGACGGCACCGCGATCGGCAAGTCCAACCACGCCTATCGCCAGGGCGACGCCCTCGCGCTCGAACCCCAGGTCTTCCCGGATACGCCCAACCAGCCGGCGCTCGGCTCGGCGCGGCTAAATCCGGGGCAGACCTATCGCAACCTGATCGTCTATCGTTTCTCGACGACCAACTGATCTTTCCTCCCGCAAGGCAATTCCATGACCGACACCCCCGCCAAGCTGCGCAGCCGCGCCTGGTTCGATAACCCCGAGAATGTCGACATGACCGCTCTCTACCTGGAGCGGTACCTCAACTACGGGCTGAGCCTTGAAGAGCTGCGCTCAGGCAAGCCGATCATCGGAATTGCCCAGACGGGCTCGGACCTGAGCCCGTGCAACCGCCACCACCTCGTGCTCGCCGAGCGCATCCGCGAAGGCATCCGCGAGGCCGGCGGCATCGCGATCGAGTTCCCGGTCCATCCGATCCAGGAAACCGGCAAGCGCCCGACCGCGGGCCTTGATCGCAACCTCGCCTATCTCGGCCTGGTCGAACTGCTCTATGGCTATCCGATCGACGGCGTGGTGCTCACCACCGGCTGCGACAAGACCACGCCGGCCTGCCTGATGGCGGCGGCGACGGTCAACATCCCGGCGATCGCACTTTCGGTCGGCCCGATGCTCAACGGCTGGCACCGCGGCGAGCGCACCGGATCGGGCACGATCGTGTGGAAGGCACGCGAGCTGCTCGCGGCGGGCGAGATCGACGATGACGGCTTCATCCGCCTGGTCAGCTCGTCGGCCCCGTCGACCGGCTATTGCAACACGATGGGCACGGCAACGACGATGAACAGCCTCGCCGAAGCGCTGGGCATGATGCTGCCGGGCTCGGCAGCGATCCCCGCGCCGTACCGCGACCGGCAGGAAGTCGCCTATCGCACCGGCAAGCGCATCGTTGACATGGTGGCGGAGGACCTCAAGCCCTCGGACATCCTGACGCGCGAGGCGTTCCTCAACGCGATCGTCGTCAACTCGGCGATCGGCGGATCGACCAACGCGCCGATCCATCTCGCCGCGATCGCCCGCCATGTCGGCGCCGAGCTGTCGATCGACGACTGGCAGACGCATGGCCACAAGGTGCCGCTGCTGGTGAACCTGCAGCCGGCCGGCGAATATCTCGGCGAGGATTATTACCGTGCCGGCGGCGTGCCCGCGGTGGTCGCCCAGCTGATGCAGCAGGGGCTGATCCACGAGAATGCGATCACCGCCAACGGCAAGACGATCGGCGACAATTGCCGCAATGCGACGATCGAGGACGAGAAGGTCATCCGCAGCTTCGACCAGCCGCTGGTCGAAGAAGCCGGCTTCATCGTGCTCCGCGGCAACCTGTTCGACGCGGCGATCATGAAGACCAGCGTGATCGGCCCCGAATTCCGCGAGCGCTATCTTTCCAATCCGAACGATCCCGAGGCGTTCGAAGGCCCGGTCGTGGTGTTCGACGGCCCCGAGGATTACCACCACCGCATCGACGATCCGGCCACCGGCATCACCCCAGACACGCTGCTGGTGATGCGCGGGGCCGGCCCGATCGGCTATCCGGGCGCGGCCGAAGTGGTGAACATGCGCGCGCCGGCGCACCTGATCCGTGAAGGCGTGCATGCGCTGCCGTGCATCGGCGACGGCCGCCAATCGGGCACCTCGGCCTCGCCCTCGATCCTCAACGCCTCGCCCGAGGCGGCGGCGATGGGCGGCCTGGCGCTGCTCAAGACCGGCGACCGGGTACGGATCGACCTCCAGCGCGGCACCGCCGACGTGCTGATCCCGGCCGAGGAGCTGGCCGAACGCCGCCGCGTGCTGGCAGAGGCCGGCGGCTATGCCTATCCGGCCTCGCAGACGCCGTGGCAGGCGATCCAGCGCGCGGTGGTCGGCCAAATGAACACTGGCGCGATCCTGGAGGGCGCGGAGAAGTTCCAGCGCATCGCCCAGGCGCACGGCGTGCCGCGCGACAACCACTGAGCTTGCGATCGGTGCGGCGGCTGGCTAGCGCCGCCGCACCGATTTCGAGGAGCCGCCATGCCCACCTTCACCCACCGCCTCGCCCAGCGTCAGGATCTCGAGGCGTTGCGGGCGGTGATGGCCCGCGCGATCGCCCAGCTGCAGCAGGGCTTCCTCACCCCCGAACAGGTCGCCGCCAGCCACCAGGTGATGGGCCTCGACACCCAGTTGATCGCCGACCAGACCTATTTCCTCGTCGAGGATGGCGCAGGCACCATCGCCGGTTGCGGCGGCTGGTCGTTTCGCGCGACGCTCTATGGCGGCGACACGAGCATCGTCGCGCGCGAACCGCAACGGCTCGATCCCGCGCGCGACGCCGCCAAGATCCGGGCGATGTACACCCATCCGGACTTCACCCGCCGCGGCATCGGCCGCCGCGTGCTCGGCCTGTGTGAGGGCGCGGCCCGCGCCGCCGGCTTTGCCCGCGCCGAGATGATGGCCACCATGGCTGGCGTCCCGCTCTACCAGGCCTGTGGCTACACACCGGTCGAGCCGATCCTGTCCGCGCCGATCGAGGGCGTGCGCGTGCCGCTGGTACGCATGGAAAAGACACTCTGAGGTCTTGCGCGCGCCTCGCGGGAACCCCCTAGGCCGATCGATACGAATAAGTAACCATTTTGGACCTAGACGCCGCGCCGCCTTTGAAAAATCTTCCGCAAGGGCCAAACTTAAAACAAGAAATACATCCGAGCAGACACGAGCCGTGCGATTAGCCACGAGCACCGTACAAATACCTATGTGTTGCATCAATTCTACGTATTGTACTAATTTCCATTGCTTACCGCATAAGAGAACAACCTCCGTCCTATACTGATACTCGGTTGCCATAGGCGACACAGCATCAACTAACGGGGTTGTGACCATGAAGAACAAGTTCCTGGCCGGCGCGGCATTATCTGCGCTACTGGCCGCCACACCGGCCTTTGCGCAGAGCAGCTCGTCCGATCAGGCCGAACTGGTGAAGCTGCTGAAGGCGCAGGCCGAGGAAATCGCCGCGCTCCGCGCGCGTCTCGACAAGATCGAAACCGCTCGGCCCGCTGCGCCGACGCGGCAGGCAGCCCCGACGCGTCGCGTCGATGTCGCCAATGACGAGACCGTCGCCGATTCCTTCGCGCCGCAGCTCGCGGCCGCAGACCTCGCCGACCAGACCGTCGCCCAGGCGCGTGCGATGCAGAACGTCTCCAACGTCACCACGGAGTGGCGCGGCGGTCTGCCGATCTTCCGTTCGGCCGACGGCAAGTTCCTGTTCAAGATGCGCGGCCGTATCATCAACCATGCCAGCTCGACCTTCGGCTCGAACTACGACACCCGCAACATCACCACCACCGGCGCGCGCGCGCTGCGTATCGGTATCGAAGGCGCGGTGGGTCCGCACTTCTTCTACCAGTTCGAAAACGACTTCGCCGACAACACCTCGGACGTCGGCACGATGTTCGTCGGCTGGCGCAACGACATCGGCAAGGTTTCCTACGACGTCCGCTTCGGCAACATGTTCAACGATCGCGGGTTCGAAGGTTCGGGCGGGTCGGATGCGCCGCCCTTCCTGGAGCGCAACGTCGTCGGCACCTCGATCATTCCGCAGCGCGGTTTCTATGGCATCGCGCTGATGTCGCGCCTGTTCTGGAATACCGGCCACGCCTCGATCACGCTCAGCGGCGACAGCGTCGATGCCACCCAGGCCACCAATGACAGCCGCACCGTGATGGCCCGCGCGCACTGGAATCCCTACAAGACCAGTCGCTCGCTCGTCCATGTCGGCCTGTGGGGCTTCGACGAGGCGCTGTCGTCGCGCGGTCCCGGCACGCTGACCCGCAACACCGTGATCGGCGGCCGCTTCAACGGCAATCTGCGCGTGCAGACCGGCACGCTGGTCGGCGGCACCGGCACCACCGGCTATGGCGCCGAACTGGGCGGCTATGCCGGCCCGTTCTGGGTGATGGGCGAGGCCGGCAAGCGCGTCGCGCATCTCAACGCCGGCCGCCCGGACTTCGAGAGCAAGGCGTGGAGCCTGTCGACCGGCTTCTTCGTCACCGGCGACCTGCCGCCGTACAATCCGCGCCTCGGCACCTTCGCCCAGCCGCGCGTGCTGCGGCCGGTGTTCGACGGCGGCCCCGGTGCGATCGAGATCCTCGCGCGTTACGAGAATCTCGAATATTCGGGCATCCCGAACGCCACCAAGGGCGAGGCCGCGACGATCGGCACCAACTGGTATCTGGACAGCATCATCCGCGTGCAGCTGAACCTGATCCACTGGAAGACCAACAACCGCGCCGGCTCGTTCACCGGCAAGGACAGCGGCGAGACGATCAGCGCCGGCTTCGGCATTACCTTCTGATCCGATCGACCAAGGCTGCGCGGCCGCCCTTTCCCCAGGGAGGGGCGGCCGCAAGGCTGTCGGCGCATGCTTGCCCTTCTCCCGTCGCGCGCATAGAATCGCCGCGTTTCCGGGAGTTCTCGACATGGTCCACCGTCACCGCTGAAGCGGCACCCGACAGCCCGCGGCCTGCGCCGCGCCCTGGACCCTGTTTTCGAGATCCACATGCAACGACTGAAGAACAAGACCTGCGTCGTCACCGGCGCAGCGCGCGGCATCGGCCGCGCCATCGCGGCGCGCTTCCTGGCGGAAGGCGGCATTGTCATCCTGACCGATCTGGACATCGCCGCCGGCACTGCCGCCGCGCGGGATCTGGGCTGCCGGTTCGAGCCGCTCGACGTGCGCGCGGAAGCCGATTGGGCGCGGCTGGCGGCGTGCGTCCCGGTGGCGGACGTGGTCGTCAACAATGCCGGCATCACCGGCTTCGAGGCTGGCATGGTGCCGCATGATCCCGAACACGCGACGCTGGAAGACTGGCGCGCGGTGCACCGGGTGAACCTGGACGGCACCTTCCTCGGCTGCCGCTATGCGATCGGCGCGATGAAGGCGGCGGGCGCGGGATCGATCGTCAACATCGCCTCGCGGTCGGGGATGGTCGGGATTCCGGCCGCTGCCGCCTATGCGGCCTCCAAGGCGGCGATCCGCAACCACAGCAAGACCGTGGCGCTCTATTGCGCGCAGCAGGGCTGGCGGATCCGCTGCAACAGCATCCACCCCGCCGCGATCCTCACGCCGATGTGGGAGCCGATGCTGGGCAGCGGCCCCGATCGCGAGGCGCGGATGGCAGCGTTCGTCGCCGACACGCCGCTCCGCCGCTTCGGCCTGCCGGAGGAAGTGGCCGCCGTCGCCGCGATGCTGGCTTCGGACGAGGCGGCCTATATCACCGGCGCGGAACTGCAGGTCGATGGCGGGCTGCTCGCGGGCTCGGCCGCGGCGCCCGGCTGAGGCTTGCCACACCCGGCCGGATCGGCGATCCCCTGCCCGCGCCGCACGCGCGGCAGGGGAGATGCACCACATGACGACGCCCTTCTCGCTGGTCGACGTGTTTCATGACGGCCCGTTCACCGGCAACCCGCTGGCGGTGGTACATGGCGGCGGCGAGCTCGACACGGATACGATGCTGGCGATCACCCGCTGGTTCAACCTGAGCGAGACGGTGTTCCTGCTGCCGCCGAGCGTCGATGGCGCCGACTATCACGCGCGCATCTTCACGCTTGATCGTGAACTGCCCTTTGCCGGGCATCCCACACTGGGCGCCTGCCATGCCTGGCTGGCGGCGGGCGGCGTGCCGAACGCGGCGGGCCGCATCGTCCAGCAATGCGGGGCCGGGCTGATCCCGATCCGCCGCGACGGCGACCGGCTCGCCTTCGCCGCGCCGCCGCTGCTGCGGGAAGGCCCGGTGGATGCGGCAACCCGCGCCCAGCTCGCCACGGCGTTGCGAATCGATCCGAGCGCGATCGTCGACGCGGTGTGGGCAGACAATGGTCCGGGCTGGATCGCGGTGCTGCTGGAGTCGGCGGAGGCCGTCCTCGCGGTAGAGCCGGTGCGGCACGCGGACGACCGGATCGAGATCGGACTGATCGGCGCCCATCCGGCGGGAGGGCCGGTCGACTGGGAAATCCGCACGATCTTCAGCGGCGCGTTCGGGGCGGTGATCGAGGATCCGGTGACCGGCAGCTTCAATGCCTCCGCCGCGCAGTGGCTACGCGACAGCGGCCGGGCGACCGGCGGCTATGTCGCGGCGCAGGGCACCCGGCTGGGCCGGCGCGGGCGGATCTTCGTCGATTATGATGCGCACGGCCAAGCCTGGATCGGCGGCCGCAGCATGACGATCGCCGAGGGCACCCTGCCCGGCCTCAGCGCCCTCGCCTGACCAGCCGCGCGACCAGCGTCGTCGCGGTCAGCTGGCCGGTGACGCTGGCGGTGGTGATGAACATGTCCGGGATCGCCGACACCGCGATGTAGAGCGGGATCATCGCCAGCGGTGCGCCGAGGATCTGCATGTCCGGCGCGTCGCAGGCATAGAGGATCGCCGCCCCCGGCAGCCCTGGCGTGGCGATGCCCGCGATCACCGCCGACAGGCCCGCCAGCAGCCATTGCACCGGCGAGGCCTGCACGCCCGCCGCGTGCGCCGCCAGGAACACCTCGATTACCGTCACCCCGGTGGTCGCCAGCCGGAAGGTGGAGATGGCGAGCGGCAGCGTTGTCCCCGCGACTTCCTGCGGCAGTTGCAGGCCGTTCAGCGCGACGTCCATCGAAACCGGCGCGGTCGCCATCGACGAGCAGGTGCCCGCCGCGGTCGCCTGCGCGGGGGCGATGCCACGGGCAAAGCGGCCCAGCGGCATCCCGCGGAAGGCGAATACCAGCAGATAGCACATGCCGATTCCCAGCAGGCAGAACAGGATCTCCGCCGCCACGTCGCGCGCCAGCACCCCGGCCACGCTGGCACCCGCGGCCCTGCCCGCGCCCATCGCCAGCACGAAGATGCCGATCGGCGCCGCGAGCAGGATCCAGTCGACGATCCGAGTCATCGCCTTGGCAAGGTCGTCGATCACCGCGGTCAGGCCGCTGCCGACGGTCCGCGCCAGCGCGAATCCCAGCAGCAGCGCGAACACCACCAGCGGCAGCATCTGCCCACCGGCCGCCGCCGCAATCGGGTTTTCGGGAAGGATGGCGAGGATCTGCTCCGCGACGCCCGGCACCTGCGGCACCGCCGGCGGCCCCGCCGCCAGCAGCCCGGCGAGCGGGTCCGGCCCCAGCGGGAACAGCCACAGCACGATCTCCAGCGAGGCCCAGGCAAGCAGCGCCGCCAGCACCAGCATCGGCAGGAAGACCGCGAAGCTCGTCGCGAGCAGCCGCCCGCCCTGGCCATGGCGCACCGCGTTGACCACGCCGGTGACCACCAGGGCGAAGACCAGCGGCACCAGCGTCATGGTCAGCGCGCGGATCCAGAAGGCGCCGATGGGGGCGAGAAAGTCGATCCACGGCGCGAGGAACGCACCCGCCGGCCAGCGGGCGGAAAAGCCCAGCGCCACCCCCGCCAGCAGCGCGCCGATCACCAGCGCCGTCTTCTTCATCCCCGGTCCCTCCGCAATGCCGCGGGACTGATGGCGGCATCGGCGCGCGGATGCCAGCCCGTTCTCGGGGGGGGGCGGTTCAGGCCAGCCTTGGCTTCGGCCGCACGACCATGTCGGCAAGCGCGGCGGCGCCGCCCACCACCACATGTGCCGCCAGCATCAGCGTCGCGACGAACAGCACCGCGCCCGCCAGCCCCGCCGCGTCCCCCAGCAGGGCGACGATCAGCGGCGCCAGCAGCGCCTCGCGCGCCGGGATGAACGGCAGGCGCGACAGCATCATCCGCAAGGTGCCCACCACGAACAGCGCCGCCGTCGGCACCGCGGGCAGCAGCAGCTTCCAAAGGAGCGCGGTGAGCAGCAGGCTCAGCAGGATGCGGGCGGTGTGGATCCCGATCGTCATCCACAGCTGGCGCGGGGGCAGCGCGAACACCACCCGGCGGAAGAAGAAGATCGCCAGCGACGACAGCACGATGGTGGCGGTGGAGATCAGCAGCGTCGTGAACAAGGTGCCCTTGGCCAGGCCTTGCACGATCGGCGCGTTGAGCACGAGCATCGCCAGCGTCACGAGATTGCCCGCCAGCGCCGAGGTGACCGCCACGTCGCGCAGCGTCTCGAACGGCCGGCCGCCGGCACCCAGCGTGCGCCTCGCCCAGACATAGAGCTGCGCGTCCCCCGAATAGCCGAGCACCACCTCGTTCGCCGCCTGCTTGCGGAGCAGCGCCGGAAAGGCGGCGGCGCCCAGGCCCCAGATCCGTCGCAGGATCAGCCAGTCCATGACCGGCGCCAGCACATAGGTCGCCGCAAAGCACAGCCAGAACAGCGGATCCTTCGGCGTCTGGGTGAGCACGGTGAAGTCCAGCCCGTCCAGCTGCCAGAACACCCCGACGAGGATTGCCGCGGAGAAGGCCAGCCCGATCGCCGCCAGCAGTCGCTCGCGCGTGGTCGCGGAAAGCGAAGCATAGGCGGCACGCACCGCCCGCAGGAAGGACATCATGCCAGTATCTCTTGCTCCAGGCGGAGCGACTGGCCGGCGGCGCGCGCCGCCGGCC
>JAPJRE010000072.1 GCA_030824725.1 Sphingomonas sp. | reverse complement strand
CTACTACAGTTACGCGCGCGCTTCAACCTGAGGCTGATCATGCTCGACAACCCCTCCGAACCTAAATCCGCGACGCCAGCAGAGCAATCGAGCGAGGCCAAAGATGCAAGCACGTACAGAACCGCCTTTTTAGCCTTAATTTTCCTATTTGTCGTCGCCTATCTTATTGTTTTAGCCACATATATTGCAGCACGGTCTTTTCCGAACCTGAAATGGGACAGCGTCATCAACTTGGTCCACGAGGCGGGAGCCACCAACGTATTCGGGCTTCCCATCGCTGGCGGGGCGGCGTTCGGAATTGTGACATTGTTCGAACATTTGTCTACGGCAAGAAAGGAAGGAGGCACTATCTCGTTCAAGATTTTCAACGCGGAGTTCTCCGGACCTGCAGGTCCGACGACTCTCTGGCTGGCATGTTTCCTCACGTTGCTATTGGGCATAAAGGTTGCTTCTGACATCGACTCGCAAAAAGCTGACGCGGCGGCAAAGCGAGGGCCTAGCGTTATCGCTGCACCGCCCCATTGAGAGCCCCACCCCATTGGCATCGCGCCGGCCAATCCCTATAGCCACCCCATGCAGCGGCTGGACGGCGGCTCGGCGGTTCCGCCTCCTCTCCGGGGTGCGATCGTCGCGCTCGGGAATTTCGATGGCTTCCATCTAGGGCACCAGGCGGTGGTTGGCCGCGCGGTGGAGCGCGCGCGCGCGGAGGGCCGCCCGGCGATCGTCGCCACCTTCGATCCGCATCCGCGCCGCTTCTTCCAGCCCGACGCCCCGCCCTTTCGCCTGACCACGCTCGATCAGCGCGAGCGGCTGTTCGCCGCGGCGGGCGCCGCCGGCATGCTGGTCTTCCATTTCGACGCCACCCTCGCCCGCCTCACTGCACGCCAGTTCGCCGAGCAGCTGGCGGAGACGGTCGGCGCCGCCGGGGTGGTGACCGGCGAGGATTTCACCTTCGGCAAAGGCCGCGAAGGCGATGTAGCGATGCTCGCCGCGCTCGGCAGCGCGCTCGGCTTTACCGCCGAGACGGTGGGCGCGGTGACAATCGAGGGGCACATCGTTTCCTCCAGCAGTATCCGCGCGCGCCTGCAAGCCGGCGACCCGCGCGGCGCCGCCGCATTGCTGACCCGGCCCTTCGCGATTGCGGCCACGGTGGAAGGGGGCGCCAAGCTGGGCCGCCAGCTCGGCTACCCGACCGCGAACATGCGCCTCGGCAACTATCTCCGCCCCCGCTACGGCATCTATGCGGTGCGCGGACGGCTGGCGGACGGGCGCGTCGTCGATGGCGTCGCGAACCTCGGCATCCGCCCGAGCTTCGATCCGCCGATCGAGCTGCTCGAAAGCTTCTTCTTCGACTTCAGCGGCGACCTGTATGGCCAGACGGTGGAAGTTGAGCTGATCGACTATATCCGGCCGGAGGCGAAGTTCGACAGCCTGGACGCCCTGATCGCGCAGATGGATCAGGACAGCGCCCGCGCGAAGCAGATTCTGTCCGAGCATCGCTGACGTCGGGCAATCTCCGCCAATGACCGGGACGTTCGAACATGGCCGCAGCCCCAATCTCGCGTAACGGATTGCTGCACAACATCTCGTTTCACTGACAGAATGTTTCCACCAATGGCAGCAATGCTGCGCAAGTGTGTTGCGTAAGCCACACACGACCAACAAAGCTGCACGTGCCGGAAGCCGATGACTTTACACGCGCCGGACAGCGGCTCATTCCGCTCGCGTTGTCGTGGCGGGGAATGCGCCCGGCATGTTTCAGGGAGAGCGCGTGTCGCCGCGGAGCGGCCACGCGCAACAAAGGAAGATAGTGCGTATGTCTCGTATCGCGTATGCCCTCCGCGCCGGCACGGCGCTGGCAGGTCTGGGTGCCATTGCGCTGTTCGCAACGCCCGCGCTTGCGCAGGATCAGGATAGCGGCGCCGACGCCGCGCAGCAGGGTGCCGGCGCCGAAATCGTCGTGACCGGCTCGCGCATCTCGCGCCCGGACCTCCAGTCGTCCACTCCGGTCGCCGTCGTGACCGCGGAGCGCATCCAGCAGACCGGCGCATCCAACATCCAGGACGTGCTCGCCACGCTCCCGGCCGTTGGCCAGAACGTCAGCCGCACCAGCTCGAACTTCTCGAACACCGGCAACGGCACCGCGACGGTGAACCTGCGCAACCTCGGCTCGTCGCGCACCCTGGTGCTGATCGACGGCCGTCGTACGCTGGGCATCGCCGGATCGTCGGCGGTGGACGTCAACAACATCCCGACCGACCTGATCGAGCGCATCGACGTCGTCACCGGCGGCGCCTCGGCCGTCTATGGTTCGGAAGCGATCGCGGGCGTGGTCAACTTCGTCCTCAAGAACGACTTCCAGGGTCTGCGCATCCGGGCGCAGAACACGATTTCGGACAAGGGCGATGCGCCTCGCCAGTACGTCTCGATCATCGGTGGCCAGAACTTCGGCGGCGGCCGCGGCAACGTGACCGCGAACTTCAGCTATGACAACGATCATGGCCTGCCGTCGCGCAACCGCAGCTTCTCGGCGACCGACGTGCCGAACCGCAGCTCCTATGCCGCGCAGGGCCTGTTCGACGTCAGCAACCCGACCCAGACCCAGTTCTCGCCGACCAGCGGCCGCACCTAAACCTTCGGCGGTGCGAACAACCTCAAGGGCTATGAGGGCGCGAACATCGACGGCTACAACCGCAATGGTGACCGCCTGCTGTCGCTGCCGGTCGAGCGCTACCAGGGTGCGTTGCTCGCGCATTACGACTTCTCCGATGCGTTCAAGCTCTATGCGCAGGGCCAGTACACCCGCACCAACTCGAACGCCTCGCTTGAGCCGTCGGCAATCGCCAACACCGGCCCCGGCGCGGCGCTGAACTTCGACGGTTCGGACTATGCGGGCATTCCGATCAGCAGCCCGTACGTGCCTGCCGCCATCCGCGCGGCGGCGATCGCCAACGGCACCGACGTCATCCAGTTCCGTCGCCGCTCGAACGACATCTTCAGCCGCAGCAACAAGAACGAGCGCGATTTCTATCGCGGCGTGATCGGTGCGAAGGGCCAGTTCACCGCCGGCACCAACTGGTCGTACGACATCTATTACGAGCACTCGGAGAGCCGCGACCACACCACGGCGCAGTCGATCTACATGCCGAACTACGGCGCGGCGCTGAGCAACGAGATCGGGCCCGACGGCCAGGTGCGCTGCTCGGACGCGGCGGCGCGTGCGGCGGGTTGCGTGCCGATGAACATCTTCGGCTACAACACCGTTTCGGCAGCGGCCTCGAAGTTCCTGCAGACCTACACGGGCCCTACCCGCAACGTGACGCTGGTCGACGGCAACACCGTCCAGCTCGTCAATGGCGCCAATGTGTCGTACGACTATCTGGCGAAGGTGAACCAGGACGTGGTGTCCGGCGCCATCAACGGCGACCTGTTCTCGCTGTGGGGCGGCCCGATCGCACTGTCGTTCGGCGGCGAATATCGCCACGAAAAGAGCACCGAGGTGTTCGATCCGTTCACCCAGGCGGGCCTGAGCGCGGGCAACCAGATCACCAACACCCGCGGCAGCTTCAACGTGAAGGAAGGCTTCGTCGAAGTCGTCGCGCCGATCGTGGAGGACCGTCCGGGCCTGCAGTATCTCGGCTTCGAGGGCGCAGCCCGCTATGCCGACTACTCGACCGTCGGTGGCGTGTGGAGCTTCAAGGCAGGCGGCACCTATGCTCCGGTCAAGGACATCCGCTTCCGTGCGATCTATTCGCGCGCGACCCGTGCTCCGAACATCGGCGAGCTCTATTCGTCGCTGAGCCAGACCTTCCCGGCCGTGCAGGATCCGTGCGACCAGGGCGGCGGCGAGGGTGACGGTGCGACGATCGGCGCGCTGCCGGCCGCATGCCGCAACATCCCGGGTATCGCGACCACGATCGCGAACCGCGGTTCGTTCGCCTACACCACCTCGCAGATCCAGACCATCGACGGTCTGCTGGGCGGCAATTCGCAGCTTCGCGAAGAAACCGCCGACACGCTGACGGTTGGCGCCGTCGTCACGCCGACGTTCTTCAAGAACTTCACGATGACGGTCGACTATTACAGCATCAAGGTGAAGAACGCGATCGGCATCATCGGCCAGCAGGTCTCGGTCGACCAGTGCGTCGCGACGGCCAACCCGCTGTTCTGCAACAACGTCGTGCGCGACAGCGGCGGCTTCATCACCCGCGTCAATGCGCTCAACCTGAACACCGGCTCGTTCCTGGTTTCGGGCATCGACGTCGAGGCACGCTATGCGGTCCCGGTCGGCGCATCGCGCTTCGATTTCAACGTCCAGTACAACCACCGCCTGAAGCAGCAGCAGACCCCCTTCCCGGGCGGTCCGGTGCAGAACGAGCTGGGCCAGGCCGACTGCTACAGCTGTGGCCGTCTCGGCTCGGGCTTCAAGGACAAGGCCGTGGCGAACGTGACGTTCAGCGCGCCGAAGTTCCAGCTGAACTACCGCATGGACTATATGGGCCCGCTGACCGACAACCTCGGCGATCCGGATGCGCAGCGCATCTCGGCCTATTTCTACCACAACCTGCAGGGCAAGATCCTGGTCGGCGGCAAGCAGCAGATGGAGCTGTATGCCGGCGTCAACAACCTGCTCGACACCAAGCCGCCGGTGTTCGGCGACACCAACCAGGTCACCTGGCCGGGCACGCAGACGGTGGCGAACACCTACGACCTGTACGGCCGCATGCTGTACGTGGGCGCAACCATCAAGTTCTGATCCTCCCGCAAGGGACGATGGAATGGGAGCGGCACTCTTCGGAGTGCCGCTCTTTTTTTTTGTGATTGCAGGCGCAGCGACGCGGGACGGGCCGCGCGTAGGGGGACCGTACTCAGATCCCGCCGTCGACCGTGTCGAAGCCGCGGGCTTCCAGCCCATCGGCGAGGATCGCGATGACACGGTCGACCAGCACCGCATCGGTCGCCCGCACCACGAAGTTCGCGCCCACGCGTCCCTCCCGGAAGAACGGATAGCTGCCGATCGACACACCGTCGTGCGCGCGTTCGGTCTCGCCGAGCAGGTCGGCGATCTCGCTTTCGGCCACCCAGCAGCCGAGCGTCCGCGAGACGACCGGCAGGCCGCCTTCCAGCGTGCCGGTCAGCGCGTCGAGCATGCCCGCGGCGATGTGCGGCACGCCCGCCAGGATGAAGATGTTGCCCCAGCGGATCCCCGGCGCGCCCGACATGCGGTTGACGATCAGTTCGGCGCCTTCGGGCACCCGCGCCATCCGCAGCCGTGCCTCGGTGAGCCCGCCCTTGCTGGCGTAATAGTCGGCGAGCGCCGCACGCGCTTCCCCGTGGACCACCACCGGCACGCCCAGCGCCGCGGCGATCGCGTCGACGGTGATGTCGTCATGCGTCGGGCCGATGCCGCCGGTGGTGAAGCAATAGTCGTTACGCGCCCGCAGCGTGTTGACCGCCTCGACGATCGCACCCTGCTGGTCGGGCACCACCCGCACCTCGGCGAGCCGGATGCCCTGCGCATTCAGCCAGGTGGCGAGCTGCGCGATATTCTTGTCCTGGGTACGGCCCGACAGGATTTCGTCGCCGATCACCACCAGGGCGGCGGTCCAGATCCGCGGCGCCATCAGAGACCCGCCGCCCGCTTGCGCTCGGCCAGCGCGCGCATCCGGGCCAGCCGATCGGGCGGCAGCACCGCGGCCGGATCATAGGCGGCCTCGAACTGCGGCACGCCTTCGGGCAGCGTCACCCAGGGCATGCGATCGGCCGTGAAGATCGCCGCATCCGGCCGAATCCGCGCCGGTTCGTCGAGCGTCGCGACGCGCACCCCGGCGCCGAGCCGCCCCAGCCGGGGATAGAAGCTCCACAGCGCCGTGCCGCAGCTCGCGCAGCGGACGATCTCGTGCAGACCACCGGAGCCCGCCTTCACGACGTGGCTGCTGGTGTCGCCCGCGAGCAGTTCCAGCTTCTCGGCTTCGATGAACAGGTTGACCACGCTGGTCGAGCCGGTCTGGCGCTGGCAGAGCGTGCAATAGCAATTGTTCACGAGGATCGGATCGGCGGCGACGCGGTAGCGCACCTCGCCGCAGGCACATCCGCCTTCCAGCCACGCAGCGCTCGATTCCTGCATCCGTATCCTCCCATGCCCCCTCGCCCTTTGCGCCCGGGCCTCCTATATCGCAAGCATGACCGAATATGTGAACGTGACGGCGGACATGCCGCAGGCGCGCAGCCATGCGATCAAGCTCCATGGCGCGAAAGGCTTCGACGGCATGCGCAAGGCCGGCCGCCTCGCCGCCGAGATCCTCGACGCGCTGGTGCCGCATGTCGTCCCCGGCGTAACCACGCAAGAACTGGACGACATTGTCCGCACGATGACGATCGCCGGCGGCGGCGTGCCCGCGACGCTCGGCTATCGCGGCTACACCCATAGCTGCTGCATCTCGATCAACCATGTCGTTTGCCACGGCATCCCGGGCGATCGCGTTCTCAAGGACGGCGACATCGTCAATATCGACGTGACCCCGCTGCTCGGCGGCTGGCACGGCGATACCAGCCGCATGTATCTGGTCGGTGACGTGCCGATCAAGGCGCGCCGGCTGGTCGACGTGACCTATGAGTGCCTGATGCTCGGCATCGAGCAGGCCAAGCCGGGCAACCATCTGGGCGACATCAGCCACGCGATCCAGCGCCATGCCGAAAAGCATCGCTACGGCGTGGTGCGCGATTTCTGCGGGCACGGGCTCGGCCAGGTGTTCCACGACGCGCCCGAGGTGGTGCATGTCGGCCGCCCCGGTACCGGCCCCGAGCTCAAGCCCGGCATGTTCTTCACGATCGAGCCGATGATCAACATCGGCCGGCCCGATGTGAAGCTGCTCGACGACGGCTGGACGGCGGTGACCCGCGACCGCTCGCTCTCGGCGCAGTTCGAGCATTCGATCGGCATCACCGAGACCGGCTGCGAGATCTTCACGACCAGCCCCAAAGGCCTGCACCAGCCGCCGTACTGAGAGCAGGCGAACCCGTCCTTTCTGCGCTCCCCTCCCGTTTGCGGGAGGGGCTGGTGGAGGGGAAGCGCGGTTCGATCGGGGCAAGGTCCGAACTAGAGCCCCCAGGTCAGCCCCTCCCATAACCCCTCCCGCAAGCGGGAGGGGAACGCCGCAACAATCTTGCGCCCCCTCGCAACTTCCGTTATTCGCTGCTGCAGCATCAAGAGTCGGGCCGACGCCCGGCACCAACCTGCCCCGTGCAAGGTGGTGCCTCCATCGCAAAGTGGAGGGATGTGGCCGAACCCGGCAACACGGTGTCCACGCCACATTTCCTGTCGTCGCCCGCCGCCTGAAACAGGAAGAAGGCAGTAGAGCGTGACGACCGAAGCACAGCAATTCGCCAGCGACAATTATGCCGGAATCTGCCCCGAGGCGTGGGCAGCGATGGACGCCGCCAATACCGGCCACGCACCGGCCTATGGTGACGACCAGTGGACCCACACCGCCGCCGACGCCTTCCGGACGCTGTTCGAGACGGATTGCGAGGTGTTCTTCGCGTTCAACGGCACCGCAGCGAATTCGCTGGCGCTGGCGGCGCTCTGCCAGTCCTATCACAGCGTGATCTGCTCGGCGGCGGCGCATGTCGAGACCGACGAGTGCGGCGCGCCGGAATTCTTTTCCAACGGCTCGAAGCTGCTCGTCGCCCAGAGTGAGGGCGGCAAGCTGACCCCGCAGGCGGTGCGCGCGGTGGCGACCAGCCGCTCGGACATCCACTTCCCCAAGCCGCGCGTGGTGACGATCACCCAGCCGACCGAGACCGGGCAGGTCTATACCGTGGACGAAGTGAAGGCACTTTCGGCCGTGTGCCGCGAGCTCGGCCTCAAGCTGCACATGGACGGCGCCCGCTTCGCCCATGCCTGCGCGACACTCGGCTGCGACCCGGCCGAGATCACCTGGCGCGCAGGCGTCGATGTGCTCTGCTTCGGCGGCACCAAGAACGGCATGGCGGTGGGCGAAGCGGTGCTCTTCTTCGACCACGCGCTGGCGCGGGACTTCGATTACCGCTGCAAGCAGGCCGGGCAGCTCGCCTCCAAGATGCGGTTCCTGGCGGCCCCCTGGGTCGGCATGCTGGAAAACGGCGCATGGCTGCGCAACGCGCGCCACGCCAATGCCTGCGCGCAGCGGCTCGCGGGGCAGATCGAAAGGCTGCCGGGAGTGGAGCTGATGTTTCCGGTGGAAGCGAACGGCGTGTTCGTCCGCGCGCCGGAAGCGGTGCTGGAGGGCCTGCGCGCGCGGGGCTGGCGCTTCTATACCTTCATCGGCGGCGGCGCGCGGTTCATGTTCGCGTGGGACGCCGATCCGGCGCGGGTGGACCAGCTTGCCGCGGATATCCGTGCGGTGAGCGGCGCGACGGCGCTGGCGGCCTGAGTATCAAGTGTTTCCTCCCTCGGAGCGCAGCTCCGGGGAGGGGGACCATTTGCGCAGCAAATGGTGGAGGGGCTAGCCGGCGGCGGTTCCCCTCCCCCGCTTGGCGGGAGAGGAAACGCCGGTCGGGAAGAAAACGTCAGTTCAGCCGACGAAGGCGCGTTCGATCACGAAATCGCCGGGCGCGTTGTTCGAGCCTTCCTTGAAGCCCTTGCCCTCGAGCAGCGCGGCGAACTCGCGGATCATGTCCATCGATCCGCACAGCATCACGCGGTCGGTCTCCGGGTGGAGCACCGGCTCGCCGGGGACGCCCTCGAACAGCTTGCCATTCTCGATCAGCGTGCCGATGCGCTCGCTGGTGTGGAACGGCTCGCGGGTCACCGTCGGCACGTAATGGAACTGGGCCGCGGCCTGTTCGCCGATCAGCGGATCCTCGGCCAGCTTCCCCGCGAGTTCGTCATGATAGGCAAGGTCACTCACCCGGCGCACGCTGTGCACCGCGATCACCTGCTCGAACCGCTCGTAGATTTCGGGATCGCGCGCGACGCTGAGGAACGGCGCCAAGCCGGTCCCGGTCGACAGCAGGAACAGGCGGCGCCCCGGCAGCAGCGCATCGGCGACCAGCGTGCCGGTCGACTTCTTGCCGAGATAGATGTCGTCGCCGGGCGCTATCTTCTGCAGCTTCGAGGTCAGCGGACCGTCCTGCACCTTGATCGACAGAAACTCGAGCTCCTCGGCCCAGGACGGGCTGGCGACCGAATAGGCGCGCATCAGCGGCTTGCCGCCCTCGCCTTCGAGGCCGATCATCACGAACTCGCCCGAGCGGAAGCGGAAGCTGGCCGGCCGCTCGATCGCAAAGCTGAACAGATGCTCGTTCCAGTGCCGCACCCACAGCACCTTGGCGGTGGCGAAGGCGGGGTGTTCGGGAAGCAGCGCAGGCGCGCGCGTGTCGACGGTCATGAAAAGGCGGTCCTCGTAACGCTCTGATCGCCCCGGCCGGCCGCAGGGCGGAACCGGGATTGGATAAACAGGAAGGCGGCCCTGTGCCATCAGAAGCCGCCCGCGTCCAGAAAGTAGCGCTTCGGGCCCCTAAACGCCGTGTGCGAAGGGCACACCGGTCGACCAATGCCGCAGCAGCGCGATCGTGTCCTCGGCAGTCAGCGTCTCGCCGCCCGTCTCGATCCAGCAGTCGCCGCGCTGCTCGGGCTGCACCGCCGAAAGCCCGTGTGCCAGCAGCACCAGCGAACCCCGCGCGACCACGACCGAATGCGCGCCCGCCGACGCCACGCCGCCCACGATCCGCCGGCGCAATTCGGCTGGTGCATTCATCGGCGGCGCTCGCATCGAAGCTTCCCTGTCCAGCGCGTGATCGTATACGGTTAACGTTCACGCGCAGCTTCAGCCGCAGATGTTCGAAGATTTGATTGGGATTTGTCGTAAACCTGTCATCAAACACTAATCGGTCGTTTACCCTCGGCCCTTACCGCGTAGGGCGATGCTCGACACGCCTGCCCATCTCCGCTTCCTGTTCGCGTGGCTTACCGAGGCCGAGCGCGCGCCGCCGTGGCTGACGCTGGAGACGCCGCTCGGCGAGGCGGTCCGCTGCTTCCAGGACGATCCGTCGCTGCGGCTGCTGCCGGTGGTCGATGCGCGGCACCAGCCGCTGGGCGCGGTATTCGAGAAGGATGTGCGCCGGCTGCTGCTCAATCCCTATGGCCATGCGCTGCTGCGCAACCCGGCCTATGGGCGGCGCCTGAAGTCGATGGTGCGCCCCTGCCCCACGGCCGACTACGCCCAGTCGCCGCGCGCGCTGGTCGATGCCTATACCGCCGCCGATGGCCAGGAAGGCATGATCCTCACCCGGGGCGGCCAGCTGTTCGCCGCGATCAGCAACCGTCGCATCATCCAGCTCGCCGCCGAGGACCGAATGCGCGAGGCCGCCGAGCAGACCGCCCGCGCCCGCCGCATCGAAGCTGCGAGCGAGCGGATCGAGGCGGAGGTCGGCGCGATGGCCGCACAGCTCCGCGATCTCGCCGGCACGCTGCGCTCCAGCGCCGCCGCCACCGTCGAACGGGCGAGCGCCAACAGCGCCTCGGCGACCGCGCTCGCCGCGGCCGTTGCGCAGAGCCACGACAATCTCGCCGAGATCGCCCGGGAATCGGAAGCGCTGGCGGCGACGCTGGATGCCATCGGCCGCGACACGATCACGGCGCGCGCCTCGGCTGCCGAAGCGGTCGCGCTCGTCGACGACAGCCGGCTCGGCACCGCCGAGCTTGACGCCTTTGCCGAGAATGTCGGCGCGGTCACCGCCACGATCAGCGAGATCGCCGGGCAGGTGAACCTGCTCGCCCTCAACGCCGCGATCGAGGCGGCGCGTGCTGGCGAAGCGGGCCGCGGCTTCACCGTCGTGGCCAACGAGATCAAGGCGCTGGCAGGCCAGGTTCGCCACGCCGCGCAGAGCGTCAGCACCAAGGTCGCCGGCATCCGAACCGTGGTCGACCGCGTGACCACCAACCATGGGCGCGTCGAGCAGGCGATCACCGGCATCGCCGGCCTCTCCTCCAGCATCGAATGCGCGGTGCGCGACCAGCACCACGCGACCCGCAGCATCGCCCGCAACGTCGCCGAAAGCGTCTCCGGCACCCGCGCGGTGCAAACCGATATCGACCAGGTCCGCGCCGCTGCGCAGGCAGCTTCGGGCAACGCGCACGCCATCGCCGATCTCTCCGCCGGGCTGCTCAGCGGTGCGGAGGAACTGTCCGACGAGGTCGACCGTTTCCTGCTGGAGGTCCGCGCCGCCTGATCTGCCGCGCGATTGGGCAGCCGCTGCCCGTTTATCGGGCAGATTATTGCGCTGAAATCCGTTCGGCGCGTGGGGGCACGCTGGCTATTCCCGTTCTGGCATGCAGGTTGCTAAACACCCAGGAATCAGACCTGTCGCGGGCATTTCCGCTGCCTGGGGGAAAACGTGAAAAAGATCGAAGCCATCATCAAGCCGTTCAAGCTAGATGAAGTGAAGGAGGCGCTGCACGAAGTGGGCGTCTCGGGGATCACCGTCACCGAAGCCAAGGGCTTCGGCCGCCAGAAGGGCCATACGGAGCTCTATCGCGGCGCCGAATATGTCGTGGACTTCCTGCCCAAGGTGAAGCTGGAAGTGGTGGTGGAAGACACGCTGGCCGAGCGCGTCGTCGAGGCGATCGCCGCTGCCGCGCAGACCGGCCGGATCGGCGACGGCAAGATCTTCGTGATCCCCGTCGAGACGGCGCTGCGCATCCGCACCGGGGAGCGGAACGAAAACGCCGTTTGACGCAGCGTAAGGCGGCGGCGATGAGGCCGCCGCACGAGAAATTTTATTGCCCGATTCGTCGGGCACACGAAAGAGAGCGAAAGGGCATTACGATGGCGAATTCGGCCAGTGACATCCTGAAGATGGTGAAGGATCAGGAGATCGAATGGATCGACCTGCGCTTCACCGACCCCAAGGGCAAGTGGCAGCACCTGACCATGGTCGCGTCGGTCCTCGGCGAGGACGAACTGACCGACGGTCTGATGTTCGACGGTTCGTCGATCGAAGGCTGGAAGGCGATCAACGAGTCCGACATGATCCTGAAGCCGGATCTGGACGCGGTGTGGGTCGATCCGTTCTCGGCCACCCCGATGCTGATCCTGGTGTGCGACATCGTCGAGCCCTCGACCGGCGAGCTCTATGCCCGCGACCCGCGCTCGACCGCGAAGCGCGCCGAGGCGTATCTGAAGACCACCGGCATCGGCGACACCATCTATGTCGGCCCCGAAGCCGAGTTCTTCATGTTCGACGACGTGCGGTTCGAGAACAGCTACTCGACCAGCTACTACAAGATCGACGATATCGAGCTGCCGGGCAATTCGGGCCGCGAATATGAAGCCGGCAACCTCGGCCACCGTCCGCGCGCCAAGGGCGGCTATTTCCCGGTCGCGCCGGTCGACTCGGCCGTCGACATCCGCGGCGAGATGGTTTCGACCATGCTCGAAATGGGCCTGCCGTGCGACAAGCATCACCACGAAGTCGCGGCAGCGCAGCACGAACTCGGCCTGACCTTCGGCACGCTCGTGACCACCGCCGATCGCATGCAGATCTACAAGTATGTCGTGCACCAGGTCGCCCAGGCCTATGGCAAGACCGCGACCTTCATGCCGAAGCCGATCAAGGAAGATAACGGCTCGGGCATGCACACCCACATGTCGATCTGGGAAAAGGGCCAGCCCCTGTTCGCCGGCAACGGCTATGCGGGCCTCTCCGAGACCTGCCTCTACTTCATCGGCGGCGTGATCAAGCACGCCAAGGCGCTCAACGCCTTCACCAACCCGTCGACCAACAGCTACAAGCGCCTGGTCCCGGGCTATGAGGCGCCGGTGCTGCTTGCCTATTCGAGCCGCAACCGCTCGGCCTCGTGCCGCATCCCGTACGGCACCGGCAGCAAGGCGAAGCGCGTCGAGTTCCGCTTCCCGGACGCGCTGGCCAACCCGTATCTCTGCTATTCGGCGCTGCTGATGGCGGGCCTGGACGGCATCCAGAACAAGATCCACCCGGGCGACCCGATGGACAAGAACCTGTACGATCTGCCCCCGGCCGAGCTGGCCGAAGTGCCGACCGTGTGCGGTTCGCTCCGCGAGGCGCTGGACAGCCTGGAAGCCGATTTCGACTTCCTGCTGAAGGGCGACGTGTTCTCGAAGGACCAGATCGAGGCCTATATCGAAATCAAGCGCGCCGACGTGGCCCGTTGGGAAATGACCCCGAGCCCGGTCGAGTACGACATGTATTATTCGAGCTGATCCTTTCGGGATCCGCTGAAGAAGGGCGTCCGGAGCGATCCGGGCGCCCTTTTCTTTTGGCGCCTGGCTTCCCAGCGAAGCGATTGAGCGCAACCTGCCACCGTGCTAGCCAGCTATATCACCCAGAAGGACTCCGCCTCCATGCGTCTTCCGCGTCTCGCAGCCCTGCTGCTCGGCACTTCGCTGCTCACCTCCCCCGCCCTCGCCCAGACTGCCGCGACGGCCAAATACGGTACTTGGGGCGTCGATCTTACAACGATGGATCGCAGCGTGAAGCCGGGCGACGACTTTTACGGCTATGCGCTTGGCAGCTGGCTGCGCGACGCCCCGATCCCCGCCGACAAGGCGCGGATCGGCTATAATTAC
>JAPJRE010000071.1 GCA_030824725.1 Sphingomonas sp. | reverse complement strand
ATCACGATCCGCTCGTCGCTGCACGAGGTGGAGCTGACGCTCGTGATCGCGGTGCTGCTGGTGGTCGCGGTGGTCGGCATCTTCCTGCGATCCTGGCGGGCGACCGTGGTGCCGGCGGTGGCGACGATCGTGTCGCTCGCGGGCACGCTGGCGGTGATGTACCTGGCGGGGTTCAGCCTCAACAATCTGTCGCTGATGGCGCTGACGGTGGCGACCGGCTTCGTGGTCGACGATGCGATCGTGGTGCTGGAGAATATCCAGCGCCATGTCGAGGACGGGATGAAGCCGTTCGAAGCCGCACTGCGCGGCGCGGGCGAGGTCGGCTTCACGGTGCTGTCGATCTCGCTCAGCCTCGTCGCGGTGTTCATCCCCCTGCTCTTCATGGGCGGGCTGGCCGGACGCCTGTTCAACGAATTCGCCCAGACGATGACGATCGCCGTGCTGATCAGCCTGGTGCTGTCGCTCACCACCACGCCGATGCTGAGCGCGATGCTCCTGCGCGGGCACCCGGTGCGGCGACCGCGCGAGAGCCGCTTCGATCGCCTGTTCGGCGCGGTGCAGCAGGGCTATGCCCGCCTGCTCGACTGGGCGCTCGCCCATCGCGCCGCCACCATCCTGATGCTGGTCGCCGCGCTGGTCCTTCAGGTCGCCTTGATGGCGGGCGTTCCCAAGGGCCTGTTCCCCGATGAGGATACCGGCTCGATCCTCGGCGCCGTCCGCGCGGATCAGGCGATGGGGTTCGGCGCGCTCGACGCGCGGCTGCGCGGCATCGCCGCGACGATCAAGGCGGATCCGGCGGTTGCGAACGTCGTGGCGTTCACCGGCGGCCAGCGCATCGGCGGCGGCTTCCTCTTCCTGACGCTCAAGCCCCAAAGCGAGCGCCGGGCCTCGGCCCGCGACGTGGTGGAACGGCTGCGCCCCGCGCTCGACAGGTTCACCGGCACCACGACCTTCCTCAATCCCGTTCAGGATCTGCGCACCGGCGGCCGGCAATCAAACGCGACCTATCAATACACGCTGACCGCCCCCGATGCTCCCCGGCTCCGGGCAGCCGCCGACCAGCTCGCCGCCATGCTGCGCGCCCGGCCCGACCTCGTCACCGATGTCGACAACGACATGAGCGCGGGCGCCGCGAGCGCCTATGTCGAGATCCTGCGCGATACCGCCGCGCGGCTGGGCATTACCCCGGCTGCGGTCGACCAGACCCTGTACGACGCCTTCGGCCAACGTCAGGTCTCGATCATCTATAGCGGGCTCAACCAATATCATGTCGTGATGGGCGTGGCGCCCGGCATCGCGGCCTCCCCGGACGGATTGTCGCACATCCATGTCCCCACCGGCCCGCTTACGGGCAGCGGCCAGCAGGGGCCGAACGCCAATCGCGATGCCGCTGGCGGCGCACCCGTCAACACCAAGGCCGCGGCGATGATCCCGCTCGGTGCCTTTGCGCGCTGGGGCGATGCCTCGGCCCCGGCGCAGGTCAATCACCAGGGGGGCGTGCCTTCCGCCACCATCGCGTTCAACCTCGCGCCCGGCGTCTCGCTCGGCCAGGCATCGCGCATGGTCGAGCAGGCAATGGGCGGGATCCGCGCGAAGGACGGCGATGTCCATGGCGGTTTTGCCGGCACCGCCCAGCTGTTCCAGCGCTCGATGGCGTCGATCCCGCTGTTGATCGGCCTCGCCCTCGTCGCAATCTATATCGTGCTGGTTGTGCTCTACGAAAGCTGGGTTCACCCGCTGACGGTGCTCTCCACCCTGCCCTCCGCCGGGCTGGGCGCGATCGCCACGCTGATGCTGTTCGGCCTCCAGTTCGACCTGATCGGCGCAATCGGCATCCTCCTGCTGATCGGCATCGTCAAGAAGAACGCGATCCTGATCATCGACTTCGCCCTCGAGGCAGAGCGGACGCGCGGGCTGAGCGCGATCGAGGCGATCCGCGAGGCATCGCTGCTGCGCTTCCGCCCGATCCTGATGACCACGCTTGCCGCCGCGCTGGGCGCGGTGCCGCTGGCGATCGGCTTCGGCGCCGGCGCGGAGCTGCGCCGGCCGCTCGGCGCAGCGATCTTCGGTGGGCTGATGGTCAGTCAGGTGCTGACGCTGCTCACCACGCCCGTCATCTATGTCGTGCTCGACCGGTTCGCCCGGCGCGAGCGCCCCCGCCCGGCGCGCACCGTGCCGCCACAGGAAACCTCGCCCGCATGAACCGCGCCTCCCTCCTCCCGCTGCTCGCGCTGACCGGATTGGCCGGCTGCTCGCTCGCGCCCGAGTATCAGCGCCCGGCAATGGCGCTGCCCGCGACCTTCAAGGAAGCGCCAGGCTGGACCAGCGCCGCGCCGGCCGACGACGTGGCGAAGGGCGAATGGTGGAAACTGTTCGGCGATCGCGATCTCGACGCGCTGGAGGCCCGGGTCGCGATCTCCAACCAGAATGTCGCCGCCTATGCCGCCGCCTATCGCCACGCGCAGGCGGCGGTGCGGGAAAGTCGCGCCGGCCTCTTCCCCAGCCTGGACCTCAATGGCGGCGCCAGCCGCAGCGAGAGCTTCGACGGCGGAACGACCGGCATCGTGCCGGGCGGATCGGGCGGCACCGCGACACTCAGTCGCGGCACCACCTCGTCGCTGGCGCTCGGCGCGACCTGGCAGCCGGACCTTTGGGGCCGGGTGGGCAACGCCACCCGGCAGGCCGGCGCGGCGGCGCAGGCGAGCGCGGGCGACCTGCGCAACGCGACGCTGGCCGCGCAGGGCGAGCTGGCCAGCGACTATTTCCAGCTGCGCGGGATCGACGCCCAGGCGGCCTTGCTGGCGGAAACCAGCGCGGCCTACGAACGATCGCTGACGATCACCCGGAACCGCTTCCGCGAGGGCATCGTCTCGCAGGCGGATGTCTTCCAGGCCGAAACCCAGCTCCGCAATGCCCGGGCGCAACAGGCAGATCTCGCACGGCAGCGGGCGATCTACGAGCATGCCATCGCCGTGCTGGTCGGCGCCGACCCCTCGCGCTTCTCGATCGCGCCGGCAGCATGGGACCGCACCGTGCCGCAAGTACCCGCGGTGCTGCCCGGCGCGATCGTCCAGCGCCGCCCGGACGTTGCCGCCGCCGAACGACGCGTCGCGGCGGCGAACGCCGCGATCGGCGTCCAGCGGGCGGCGTTCTTCCCCACCCTGTCGCTCTCCGGGTCCGCCCAGACCAGCGGGGGTGCGCTAGGCAGCCTGTTCTCCGCCCCCGCCAGCCTGTGGTCCTTGGGCACGAGCGCCGCCCAGACGATCTTCGATGGCGGCGCGCGCTCGGCACGTGTCCGGGAGGCGCTTGCCGCGTATGACCAGGCGGCGGCCGCCTATCGCCAGGCGGTGCTGGCCGCGTTTCAGCAGACCGAGGACGCCCTCGCAGCCGTGCGGGTGCTGGCCACCGTCGCCGACGAGCGCGGCGCAGCCGCCACTGCGGCCGTCCAGGCGCAGGCGATCGCCATGAACCAGTATCTCGCCGGCCAGACCGACTATACCGCCGTCGTCACCGCCCAGACCGCCGCACTCTCGGCGCGCCAGGCCGAGGTGCAGGCAGTGACGAACCGGCAGGTGGCGACGATCTCGCTGATCCAGGCGATTGGTGGCGGTTGGGGAGCTGCGCAAGCGGAGTAAGCGGAGTAAGCGGACGTGCAAGCGCGCACCCACCGGCGCATGGTCCGGCGTCGAGAACCGCGCACCTTGCAACTTCCACTTACTCGCCACAACGATACCCGCTCCCAGCCGCCTACGCCTTTATCCTACCGGATGATCGGTCGAGCGGGTCACCGTCTCCCAGCGATCGATTTCGTCGATCACGGTGTCGAGCTTCTCGCGCGCGCGCCGCAGCGCATCGCTCCCCAGCAGCAGATGCAGCGGCGGATTTTCCGCGTCGACCAGTTCGAGAATTGCAGCCGCCGCCTTGTCCGGGTCGCCGATCTGGCTGCCGGCCATGGCATTGAGGCGGGCAACCGCGGTTCCGACGCTTTCCGCATACTGCTCACCGCCCTGGCTGCGCCGGATCGAATGCTCGCTCAGGAAGTCGGTACGGAACGCGCCCGGCGCGATCGCGGTGGCCTTGAGGCCGAAGGGGGCGATTTCCTGTGCCAAGCTCTGCGTCAGCCCTTCGAGCGCCGACTTGGTTGCGGAATAGAGGCCGGACGATCCCGCCGGCGCGCGGCCTGCGATCGACGTGATGTTAAGGATATGGCCGCTGCCCTGACGGCGCAGTGTCGGTAGCGCGGCGCGGATGACGGCGAACGGTGCGAAGACGTTGACCGCGAACAGTCGCTCGAACTCCGCGTCGGTCGCCTCCTCCAGTGCCCCCAACAGGCCGTACCCGGCATTGTTGACCAGCACGTCGATGCGGCCCGTCCGTTCGAATGCGTCGCGCACGGCCGGCGCGATCGCAGCCTTGTCCGTTAGGTCGACGGTCAAGACATGCAGCGCACCCTTCCCCGCCACGAGGTCGGGCACGCCTTCACGGACGGTCCCGACGACGGTGTCGCCGCGCGAAAGCGCCGCTTGGGCAAGGGCCTTGCCAAGGCCGCGGGAAATGCCGGTGATGATCCAGGTCTTCATAGCTGTTCTCCTTCGCCGCCAGACATAGCCTTTCAGCCGGGTCGGATAATCGGGCGCTTGCTACCCGGGCTTGTAAGATCAGCTTCACAATGCTGAGATGCGACGCATGATCCATCCCAGTGAGTTCGGTGCCCTGCGCGCCTTTGCCGCCGTGGCAGAGCAGCGCAGCTTCAGCCGGGCGGCGGAGCAGCTGGGGGTGTCGTCCTCGGCGCTGAGCCAGCTGATCCGCGGCCTCGAGGAGCGGCTCGGCATCCGGCTGCTGCACCGAACCACCCGCAGCGTTTCGCTGACCGAGGCTGGGGAGACGCTGCTCGCCGAGATCAACCCGGCGATCGATGGCTTGACCGGGGCGCTCGCAAGGGCGCGCGATGCCGCCCGGCGGCCAAAGGGCACCGTTCGCCTCCACTGCTTCCATGCTGCGGCGGACAGTTTCGTGGTGCCGATCCTGCCGCAGCTCGCCCGCGACTTCCCCGACATCACGCTCGATCTCACGATCGACGACACAGTTCTGGACATCGTCGGCAGCGGCTATGATGCCGGCATCCGCATCGGGGAGGTGATCGAGCGGGACATGGTCGCGCTCCGGCTGGGCGGGGATATCCGTCAGCTCGCCGTGGCCGCGCCTGCCTATATCGCCGAACACGGCGCTCCGAAGACGCCCAAGGATCTGCTCGACCATCGCTGCATCCGCTGGCGCTGGCCCGGGCAACCGGGACCCTATGCCTGGGAGTTCTTCGAGCAGGGCCGCTGGTTCTCGGTGGCCGTGAACGGGCCGCTGATCACCAGCAGCCGCGCGGTGATGATGCAGGCGGCGTTGGTCGGCGTCGGGATCAGCTTCCTCAAGGAGGAATCGGTCGTCGACGCCTTTGCCCGAGGCGCGCTCGTTCCCCTGTTGCAGGAATGGTCCGTCCCCTTCCCCGGCTATTATCTTTGCTACCCCCAACAGCGGCAGATGGCGCCCGCCTCGCGCGCGGTGATCGATCTGATCCGCAATGCCGCTTCCGATCTGCGCCAACCTGCACCGATTGCCTGAACTGGCACTCCCGGGATCCGTTCCGAAGTCGCTGGCGCGAAGGCAAGCCTGACGGATGTGACTCATCGATAGTCATGGGTGCCGATCTGCCGAAATAGCGCAAGCGACCCGTCGGCGCGGCGGCGCCAGAGGCGCAGGCCACCCCCTTTCACGACGCCGGAAGCGGTTGAAGATCGCCAGTTTACCTGAAATTTCGGGTACTCGATCACGTAGGCACCGAAATCTTCGAAGCCGACATTCCAGACGCGCACCGAGCCGAAGGTCGCGCCGCGGCCAGCCTCCGTGTAGGCCAGGAGATAGGGCCGGATCTCAGCGATGCCGGTCTTGTTGGTGTCCGCGAACGGCATGACCACGGCATCCTCGGAATAGTCCGCGATCTGGGTTTCCGCGTCGTGGGTCCGCACTGCGACGGCGTTGCGCGCGTTCCTGGCGTGCAGCGTCCGTTCAAGCGCTGAATCGGCGGCAGATGGGCGGTCGGCCGATGTATGGCCCTGTGGCAGATCAACGAAGAACGCGGCCGGGTCCGGCAATCGGCGGAAATACCCCCGGACATCCGATTTGAGCCGCAGGCTGCCATCCGGCTCCACGCCCCACACATGAACATATTTGCCCCGCTCTTCCTCGGTGGCGCCGGTCGCCAGCGACCAGGTGATCGTGAACATGCCCGTTTCGACAAGGGCTGTCCCAAGATCGAGGATTTCGGTGGCCACGGGCACATAGCCGGTCACGCGACGCCGTTTCCCCATGGCGCGGTGATAGGCGGTGATCTGCGCCCTCCCGTACAGCGCCGGCTGATAGTCGAGCATGCTCCTCGCATCGGCGCGATATAGCGCGGCGAGCATGCCGGGATCATTCGCGATCAGTGCCTCGCGCAGTCGGCCGTGCGCCGCAGTTACCCGATCCTGCACCGTGCTGGGCGGGCCGAACAGCAGGTGGTGCGCAAAGAAGGGCAGCACGTCGGTGTAGAACCGCCCTTGTTCGCCCCAATGCCGGTCGCGAAAGCCGCCGCCATGTTCCTCGGCTTCATGCGGTACGCCGAACTCCGCTAGGCGATGCGAGAGTGCTTGGGCGCCATAGACGTGATCGGCAAGCATGTCCTGCCGCCCCCAGTCGAACTTGAAGCCCCGCAGCGACTTCAGATTGTCGGCATAGGCTGGCAGCAGCTCGGTGAGCGAAAAGCCTTGATGAAATCGCGCAGTGACCGCGCTATCCACGGCGAGCCGACCATCCACCCGTCGCGCCGGGGGATCGAAATAAAGCGGCGGCCGGCCAGGGTTCGGCGAAAAGGCTTGGTAGATCGATGTGAAAATGCGCGAGTACCCGTCGTCGCCCAGGTCTTCGAGCGATCGGGCGCGTGCCAGCAGATCAAAATCGGGGCGACTGTGCGATGGCTGGATACTGGGCCCCGTCCCGACCGGATGCATGCCATATACTGCCCCGAACAGCTCGGGATGGCGCATCCCCAAGCGGATCGCGCCATAGCCGCCGACCCCGTCCCCAACCACGCCGCGCGCATTGCGGCTGGCAAGGGTGCGGTAGGTGGCGTCGACATGCGGCACCAACTCGCGCACCAGGAAGTCTTCCCAATTTCCCGTCACCGGCGAGTTCACGTACCAGGAGCTGCCTGCGGGCGTGGAGAAGTCAGCGGCGACGACGATCACATCGCCGATCACATGCGCCCGGATCGCGGCGTCGAGCAGTTGCTTCGCGCCATGGCTGGCGAAGGGCTCGCGATGGTCCTCGAAGAAGTGCTGGAGGTAATAGAGGACGGGAAAGCGGCGATCGACCTGCGCATAGCCGGGCGGCAGATAGACGGTGACGTTTCGGATCGGGGAGATGCCGATCCTGCTGCTGGCGAAGCTCGCCGACTGCAGCTGTTCGTTGACCAGCCGGCCCTGCTGTTGCACGGCGCCCGCCGGTACGCCAGGCTCCGTGCCCGCGGACGCGGATTTGCGCCGGAAGGGAATCACCAGCGTCTCGCGTTCCTGGCCCTCCGAACGATTGAGGAAATAGACCGTGAAGCTGTCCCGCCCGGTTCTCGAGAAGGTGATCCCGTCGAAGTAGAAGTTGGTCGCATCGCGATCAACCAGCGGGCGGTCTACATAGCCCGACTGCGCTTCCCAGCCGGCAAGCTCGGGCGTGAAGTGCTTGACCCGCACCGTCAGCGAATCGCCCGCCTCGGCGAATACGCTGATCTCGTAGAACACCGGGCTTCGGTCGCCGAGCGCCCGTACGAAGCCGGGGAGGTGGCCGAAGCGGGGGCTGAGCACCACATGCTCCACCGGGCCGTCCGGCATCTCGCCGATCCAATGTCCCTCGATCCACGCCATGTTGGCGATCGTCGCGCGCGGGGCCGGGCTGCCTTCGGTTCGTAGCTTGATCATCGCCCGCGCGGCGGGTTGCGCCCCCGACGGTCCCGTCGAGAACAGCGCGGCCAGCGCGAGCGCCGCCGTCAGAAATCGAAACCGCGCAGACGGCGCTTTTGCCCACCCCATGTTCACCCTCCCGTTCCGGTGCACCGACATCCGGCCCGGAACGATAGGTGGAAGCAACACATCATCGGCGAGCGGGACGGCCGCCTCGGCAGGCGGGATCAGCGCCCCAAATAGGCGTCGATCGCCTGCCGGTAGCGTCGACTGAAGCGCAGCTCCGTACCGCAGGCGAGCCGCAACACGCCGTCGCCATGGGCCCCGGAACGTATCTCGGCCACGCGGTCCAGGCGCACGATCGCCGAGCGGTGGATGCGCGCGAACGCCTCCTGCGGAAGACTGCGCTCCAGCGCCGCCATCGACTCGCCAAGGAGCAGCGCTCGCCCGTTGCAATGCACCTCGGCATAGTCCCCGGCCGCGGCGATCCAGTCGATCTCGTCGAGCCGGACCAGCCGGACGCTGCCATGGGAGCGGACCACCAGCTTCGGCGCCTCGCCAAGCGTCCGCAGCATCGATCGCAGCCGATCGCCATGCGCGTCCTTGGCGGCAAGCTGCCGCCGGACGCGATCGAGGACCCGGCCAAAGCGAAGATCGTCGAAGGGCTTGAGAAGATAGTCGAACGCCTCCGCCTCGAAGGCGCGGAGGGCGTAGGCGTCGAAAGCCGTCACGAACACGATCAGCGGCATCGCATCGACACCGATCGTTTCGATCACGTCGAACCCGGTCATCTCGGGCATCTGCACGTCGAGAAAGATCAGGTCGGGGCGCAGAGCCTCGATCGCCGCGATTGCGGCGGCGCCATGCCCCGCCTCGCCGATCACCTCGACATCGGGTTGCAAGTCCAGCGGCGCGCGAATGGCGCGGCGCGCGAGCGGTTCGTCGTCGACGATCAGGGTCCGGATCATCGCGGCACCACCAGCGTCACGCGGAACCCGTTTCCCGGTGCGCTCTCGATCTCGAGCGACTGCCGCTCGCCGTACAACTGGCGGAGGCGCCGACGCGCATTGCCCAGCCCGATCCCTTCCACCACCGCGCCCGCCCCGGCCCCATCGTCCGCCACGACGATCTGGACGCTATCGCCCAGCAACGCGGCCCGGATGTCGATCGTGCCGCCCATGACGACCGGCGCAATGCCGTGGCGCACCGCATTCTCGACGAGCGGCTGGAGCAGCAGCGCCGGCACGTTGGTCGCGAGCGCTTGCGGATCGACACGGCGTACGACGCGGAGCCGGTCGCCCAGCCGCGTCTCCTCGATGGCGAGATAGGCGTCGACGAATTCGAGCTCGTCGGCGAGTGGGGATTGCTCGGCGCGTCGCGCGTCGATCGACAGCCGCAGCAGATCGCCGAGCCGCGCGATCAGCCGCTGCGCGGTCACCGGGTCGTCGGGCACCAAGGCGGAGATGGCGTTGAGCGTGTTGAACAGGAAGTGCGGCTGCAGCTGCGCGCGCAGTGCCGCCGTCTCCGCCTCGGCAAGCTGCGCCTGTAGGCGGGCCGCGGCGACTTCGCGGTCGCGCAGCGCCCGATAGGCACGGGCGCCGAGCACGATGCCGACGAGAATCGCGTAGATCATCAGGTTCACGTGAACAGCGCTCGTCAGCTTGCGCAGCAGCAGCTCCGTGCTCCAGGCGGCCCATGCCGTCCTGCCGTAGATCACCGCGTTCAACATTGTGTAGAGCGCTGCGTGCAGGACGGCGATGCAGGTGCCTGCCGCCAGATGGACCGCCGCGAGCAGCGGCACGCGCCGTTCGCCGGCGAAGCGGCGCGCCACCGCCACTACCGCGGGCGTCAGCACCGCCCAGGGCGCATACCAAAGGACACCGTTGGCGAACGCCACATGCCAGGGCTGGGCCGTTCCGGCGGCAAGGCCGGCGACATAGGTCTGCGCCGAGGTGATCAGGGCCACCAGAAGCCAGAGGACCCAGATCGCGGCGAGGCGGAGGAGGCGGCGCTCGGGCATGACGATCGCGCGCGATCATGCCATCACCGCCAACGCCGCGGAAGGGACGATCAGCGCTGATCGCGCAGCGCGGCGAGCTTGGCCTTGAACGCGGCGAGTTCGGCCTGGGTCACCCTACCGTCCCGATCGGCGTCGGCGCGATCGAACATCGGCATCGGCGCCCGCGCGAGTTCGTTGCGGGTCAGCCGGCCATCGTGATCGGCATCGGCTTCGGCGATCAGCGCATCCAGCCGCTGAACGGCATCCGGCCGGAACCGCGCCAGCCGCTTGAAATCATCGTGGCTCACCACGCCGTCATGGTTGCGATCGGCCTTGTCGAACCGGGCGGCGCGCGACTGGCGGAACTCCTCGCGGGTGGTCGTGCCGTCGCGATTGGCGTCGGCATTGGCCAGCGCGGCAGCGGGATCGCGCTGCATCTGCGCCAGTGCGGGGCTCGCCATCAGAAGGGCGATCGGAAGGGCCAGACATGTCTTCATGCGATGAAAGCCTCGAAGCGTGGGTGCGGCCGCGCCAGGGGGCTGAAGACGCGACCGCGGGGGAAAAGAGTCAGCGCCGGGTGGGCACGGTGCCGCTCACCGTGCGGGTCGCGCCCTGCGGGCCGGTGAAGCTGCTGGAATAATTCGCTGTGCCGTCGCCATTGGCGGTGGCGCTGGTCGTGCGGCGATAGCTGTCGCCGTTGTTGAGCGTGGTCGGGCGGTTGCCGCTGAAGCTGCCGTCACCCCAGCGCGCGTCGCGTACGGTGGTGGCGCCGCGCCCGTTGTTGAACTGGGTGCTGCGATCCGCCGAAGCGTGGCCCGGACCATAGTCGCGGCTCCGCTGGTGCCGATAGCCGCGTCCGTCGGACAGCTGCAGGCCTCGCCGGACCGTCGCCGCGCCAGGCTCGCGCGTGGCCGATCGCCACTGGGCGAAGCCCTGCCCCGACGCGGTGCGCCCGACCACGGCATGGCCGCGACGCACCTGCGCCTCGGCCGGGATGGCCAGAGCCGTCAGCCCCGCGGCGAGTGCGGCGAAGCCCAGAACATGCTTGTACATCGTGTCACTCCTTGCACAGGCGACGGAAGCCGCCGCTGGCATCGGCAATAGCGGGCGGGTGTAATGCCGCTGCGACCCTGCGGTGACGAAGGGTAACAGAGTGTAACGCGGCCACCTCGCCGCGTTCACCTGCGGCGTGGGTGGCGCTATTGATAGGCCATGGAAACCAGCTGCATCGCCGTCGTCGAGGACGACCGGGAAATCCGCGCGCTCGTGGTGGACCTGCTCCACCGCGAAGGCTTCGAAGCCGTGGGATGCCGGACGGCGGCCGAGTTCGATCAGCTGAACGAGCGTCGCCGCGTCGATCTCGCGGTGCTCGACGTGATGCTGCCCGGCGAGGACGGGTTCTCGCTCTGCCGGCGCCTGCACGCGGCCGGCGACATCCCCGTGTTGATGGTCACCGCCAAAAGCGACGATGTCGACCGCATCGTCGGCCTGGAGCTCGGCGCGGACGATTATCTCGCCAAGCCGTTCAACCCGCGCGAGCTGGTCGCCCGCGTGCGCGCGATCCTGCGCCGGACCCGCGCGCGCCACCGGGTGCACGCCCCGATCCCCACCGAACGCTATCGCTTCGGGGGATGGACACTCGACGTTGGCGCGCGGGCCGTGGCGGCGCCGGACGGCGGCCACATCGAACTGACCGCCGGCGAGTTCGACCTGCTGCATTGTTTCGCCACCCATCCGCAGCGGGTGCTGAACCGCGACCAGCTGCTCGACTGGACGCGTGGCCGCAGCGCCGGGCCGTTCGACCGGGCGATCGACGTCCAGCTCAGCCGGTTGCGCCGCAAGCTCGCCTGCGCGCCGGGCGGCGAGACGATCATCAAGACGGTGCGCGGCGGCGGCTACCAGTTCACCTTGCCGGTGGAACGGCTGTGAGCATCGGCTCGAACCTTTCGCTGCGGCTGGCGGCGATCCTGCTGATCGGCTTCCTGCTGGTCCAATTGGTGATCGCGGCGGTGGTGCTGCCCCGATCATCCGATTCCGGCCGTTCCTATGGCCTGCCGAAGCCGGCGGAAGCGGCTGCCATCGCCGATGCGCTCGATCGCGCGCCGGCAGCACAGCGGAGCGCGCTGATCGACGCATTCGACGGCGGCCTCTATTCGCTGTCGCTGGCATCCGCGCTTCCGCCACGCTGGCGGTCTTCGGACGAACTGGAGGGGCTCGCGGCGCGCTATCGCGCCGCCGCGAACGGCCGCGCGGTCAGCGTCGACGGACGGCGGCCGCGGATCGGCCGATGGATCGGCGATGCGGCGCGACCGGCGCGCTTTCTGGCGCCGATCCGCGTGGCGATCGGGTTGCACGACGGCGAGATCCTGCTGCTCACCAGCCAGCCCTCGGACGATCTGCGCGCCTATATCCGGGGCCGGGCGGTGGTCGGCGCCGCCGGGGCACTGGTGCTGCTGGGCGCGCTGATGCTGGCGGTACGGCAGACGACGCGGCCGCTGGGGCTGCTGTCGCGGGGCGTCCGCCGGTTTGCAGGCAATCTCGATGCGCCGGATCTGCCGGTGCGGGGGCCGCGGGAGATCCGCGCGCTCGCCGCCGCGTTCAACGAGATGAAGGCGCAGATTCGCGCGCTGGTCGGCGAGCGCACCCGCGTGCTCGGCGCGATCGCGCATGACCTGCGCACCTATCTCACGCGGCTGCGGCTGCGCGTCGAGTTCATCGACGATGGCGAGCAGCGCAACCGCGCCGTGCGCGACCTCGACGAAATGGCCGCGTTGGTGGACGACACGCTGTTCCTCGCCGACCGCGACAGCGCACCACCGGCGCGCCCCGAGCCCGTCCCGCTGGCGGCCGCGCTCGGCGAGATCGTCGCCGCGCATGCTGAGCTCGGCGACGCCGTGACCCTGGTGCCGGTGGCCGATGAACTGGCCATCGCCGCGACGCCCCTGGCGCTGCGACGGGTGCTCGACAATCTTATCGTCAACGGGCTGCGCCACGGCACCCGCGTGGTCGTCACGGCGACGGCAGCGGAGCATGCTTCAGTCGCAATCACCGTCGAAGACGACGGCCCCGGCGTGCCGGCAGAGGCGCTGTCGCGGCTGGGCCTGCCGTTCCAGCGGTTCGACCCCTCGCGCAGCCGCGAGACCGGCGGCGCCGGGCTGGGGCTCGCGATCGTGCGCGCGCTTGCCGGCCGCGACCGGGCATCGGTGCGGTTCGAGCAGGCGACGCCGCACGGGCTCCGCGTAGTGCTGCACTATTCTCGCGCGGCGGGCTGAACGCGCCGCTACCAGCCGCCGGGCACCGACTCCAGGATGATGCCCGTGGCCATCGCGGCAAGCACGATGCGATCGCCCGCATAATACCAGCGATAGCCCGCCGGCGGCACCCGCAGCCCATAGACGCGCGGCTCGACGACGACATAGCGCCGCATCGGCGGCGGCAACGTGACTCCTGCCACCCAGACCCGGCCATATACTCCGCGCGGCGGCAGATAATAGCCATAGCCGGGTGCGAAGTAATAGCCTCGGCGCGGGCCGGCATAGACGATAAAGTCCGCCCGACCACGCCACCAGCCGGGACGGGTCCGATCGACGACGACCACGCGCGGTGCGGCCCGGGAGACCTGGATCGGCGCAGCGGCAGCCGGTTGCCAACTGGCAACGGAAGACGCCAGCAGCACCGCTGCCATGCCCGCCGGGCGCGCGCCGGCGGCGGCAATTTCGAGGATCATACGCTTTC
>JAPJRE010000070.1 GCA_030824725.1 Sphingomonas sp. | reverse complement strand
AGCAAGAACCTCAACGTCAACCTCACCAACCGTGACCGCGGCAGCTTCCTGTTCGGGATCAACCAGGGCAAGCAGGGCACGATCACCAACTGGACCGGCGACACGCAGGATCCGGCGAGCGGTGCGGTGAAGGGCGACAAGGTGTTCACCTTCCCGAGCCCCAGCACCGGCAACACGCTGATCGGCGCGGCGGGGCATTTCCTCGGCACCGATCTGCTCGCCAGCCTCGATTTCGGCGAGACGATCGGCCAGGTCTCCACCCTCGCCTCGCCCAGCCTCACCGCGCTTTCGGGCGAAACGGCCAATTTCCTGGCGGGCGGCGAGATCCCGATCCCGATCGCCCAGGCGCTCGGCACGACCACGGTGGAATATAAGCAGTACGGCGTCAGCCTCGCCTTCACGCCCACCGTGCTGGCGGACGGGCGCATCTCGCTCCACGTCCGGCCGGAGGTATCGCAGCTTTCCTCCTCGGGCGCGGTGACGCTGGCCAACACCACCATCCCCGCGCTCACCACGCGGCGCAGCGAGACGACGGTCGAGCTCGGCTCGGGCGAGAGCATGGTGATCGGCGGGCTGCTGCAGAACAGCCACAACAACTCGATCACCAAGACGCCGGGCCTGGGCGACATGCCGATCCTCGGCGCGCTGTTCCGCTCGAACGCATTCCAGCGCAACGAGACCGAGTTGGTGATCGTGATCACCCCCTATCTCGTCCGCCCGGTCAACGCGAACCAGATCCGCCTGCCGACCGACGGCTACAAGGCGCCCAACGACTTCGACCGCATCTTCATGGGTGAACTGGCCGGCAGCAAGAACGGCGAGCGCCCGATGCCGACCATGGCCCCTTCCGGCGCGGCACCGGCGACCGAGGCGCTCGCGCCCGCGCCGATCGCGCCGCCCGCCCGTCCTTCCAAATCCAGGAACGCCGCGGCCGCGCCCGGCTTCGGCCTGTGATGCGCCCTTCGAGGAGAACCGCCTTGTTCCCGCGCCCCGCCCTTACGCTCCTTCTCCCTGCCCTGCTGCTGGCGGGCTGCGCCGGCTATAATGGCGGCCTCGACTCGGTCCACCAGCCGGTCGTCTCCCGCCAGGACCTGACGCTGGACCTGCAGGCCGATGGCGGCCGTCTCGCCCCCGGCGAGGCGCGGCGGCTGGCCGAATGGATGGGCGCGATGAACCTGCGCTATGGCGATCGCATCGCGATCGACGACGGGGCCGACGGTACCACCGGCCGGGGCGAGGTTGCGGCGGCGGCGGGCCGCTATGGCCTGCTGCTCGCCGATCGCGCCCCCGCGACCGGCCGGCCCGACGGCACGGACAACGTGCGCGTGGTGATCACCCGCACCAGCGCCAGCGTGTCCGGCTGCCCCGACTATCGGCACCCGAGCGGCATGACCGCCGACGCCAGCACCAGCTCCAACTTCGGTTGCGCCACCGCCGCCAACCTCGCCGCGATGATCGCCGATCCCGCCGATCTGGTGCGCGGCGCCCCCGGCGCGCCCACCGCCGACCCGCAAACCATGACCAAGGCGATCGGCGCCTATCGCGCCGCCGCGCCGAGTGGCGCCGGGGGGACGACGGTGAAGGCCGATTCCGCCGGGGGGCCGAAGTGAACGCACCCTTCGTCCCCGCCCGCGCGGCAAGTCGCGAGCCGTTCGCCGCCTTTGTCTGCGACGAAGCCGCGGCAGAGCTGATGCGGCCGATCGCCGTCGAGCTCGGCTGGGCGCCGGAAAAGGTCAACAAGGGCGGCCTGCGCAACGCGGTGCAGACGCTGGCCGTCTCCGCCAGCCCGAACATCCTGTTCGTCGACCTTTCCGAGTCGGGCGATCCGCTGAACGACATCAACGCGCTCGCCGAAGTATGCGAGCCCGGCACCATCGTGCTCACCGCCGGCGCGGTGAACGACGTGCGGCTGTACCGCGACCTGATCGCCAGCGGCATCCAGGATTATCTGCTGAAGCCGATCAACCCGGACATGCTGCGCGACGCCTTCCTCCAGGCCCAGGCGGCACTGGCGGCGCCCAAGCATGCCGATGCGAGCGCGGAACGGCCGCACTGCGCGGTGGCGGTGATCGGCACCCGCGGCGGCTGCGGCGCGACCAGCGTCGCGACGTCGCTCGCCTGGCTGATGGGCGAGCGGCAGGGCCGCACCACGGCGATGCTCGACCTGGACGTGCATTTCGGCACCGGCGCGCTGGCGCTCGATCTCGAACCCGGCCGCGGCCTCACCGACGCGATCGAGAACCCCAGCCGCATCGACGGGCTGTTCATCGAGCGCGCGATGGTCCGCGCCTCGGAGCGGCTCGCCGTGCTGTCCGCCGAGGCGCCGATCAACGCGCCGATGACCGGGGACGGCGCCGCCTTCTACCAGCTGCAGGAGGAGATCCGCGGCGCCTTCGAATGCACCGTCACCGATCTGCCGCGGCAGATGCTGGTGCAGCACCCGCATCTGATCGCCGACGTGCAGGTGGCGGTGCTGGTGACCGAGCTGACGCTCGCCGCCGCGCGCGACACGATCCGCATCCTCAGCTGGTTCAAGGCGAACGCGCCGCAGACGCAGGTCTTCATCCTGGCCAACAAGCTGCAGCAGCCTGCCCTGCTCGAGATCAGCCGCAAGGACTTCGAAGGCTCGATCGAGCGCCAGATCGATTATGCGATGCCGTTCGAGCCGAAGCTGGCCAGCCAGGCCGCCAAGCTCGGCAAGCCGATGGCCGAGGTGGGCCGCACCAACCGCGGCCTCGCCCCGCTGGCCGAGCTTGCCCGCCGCATCCTGGAGATCACCGATGCCGGCGAGGAGGGCGAGCGCAAGGACGTCGCGAAGGGCGGCTCGCTGCTCAGCAAGCTCGGCGACCTGAAGGCGCTGATGGCGCACAAGAAGAAGTAACCGGCCGATGCCGCTGCTGCCGCTCCTGATGCTGGGCCTGGGGGCCGTCGCGGTGCTGGTGCTGCTGGCACTCGCGCTGTCCGGCCCCTCGGCGCAGCGGGCCAGCGCGCGGCGGCTGACCTCGCTGCGCGACCGGCACCTGGTGAGCGCCACCGGCACCAACGCGATGGAGGCGCAGCTGCGCCGCATCTCCACCGCCCAGACCAGCGGCTTCGACCAGACCTTCGCGCGGCTGCTGCCCAACCAGGAGCAGCTGGAAAAGCGGCTGGCGATGACCGGCAAGAGCTGGACGCTCGGCCAATATGGCATGGCCAGCCTGGGGCTGGCGCTGGCGATCGCGCTGCTGCTGCTGTTCGAGGGCGCGCCGCTGCTGCTGTCGCTGGTCTTCGCCCTTTTCGTCGGGCTGGGCGTGCCGCATTTCGTCGTCGGCTTCCTGATCAAGCAGCGCGTGACTCGGTTCAACGCGGCCTTCCCCGACGCCATCGACCTGCTGGTGCGCGGCCTGCGCTCGGGCCTGCCGGTGACCGAGACGATCGGCGTCGTCGGCTTCGAGATGCAAGGCCCGGTGGGGGAGGAATTCCGCTCGATCAGCGACAAGATGAAGATCGGCCGCTCGCTCGATGCGGCGCTGCAGGAAACCGCGGACCGGCTGGGCACGCCGGAATTCCAGTTCTTCACCATCACCATCCAGATCCAACGCGAGACCGGCGGCAACCTGGCCGAAACGCTCGGCAACCTGTCCGACGTGCTGCGCAAGCGCGCGCAGATGAAGCTGAAGATCAAGGCGATGTCGTCCGAGGCAAAGGCGTCCGCCTTCATCGTCGGCGCGCTGCCGTTCATCGTCTTCGCGCTGATCTGGTCGATCAACACCGACTATATGATGAAGTTCTTCACCGATCAGCGGCTGATCGTCGCCGGCGGCGGCGGGCTGGTGTGGATGGCGCTGGGCGCGTTCATCATGGCCAAGATGGTCAATTTCGAGATCTGAGCGCGATGGAACCCACCGGCCCCACCTTGCTCGGCATCGACGTCATCTGGGTCGCCACGATCCTGTCGGCGATCGCGGCGTTTTCCGTACTCGTTGCCATCTATGCCGCGACCACGGTGCGCAACCCGATGGCGCGGCGGGTGAAGGCGCTCAACGAGCGGCGAGAGCAGCTCAAGGCCGGCATCGCCGCTGCGCCCTCGCGGCGGCGCGCCAAGCTGGTCCAGCGCAGCGACACGACCGACCGCATCCGCAGCTTCCTGAGCTCGCTCAAGGTGCTGCAGGACGAGCAGGTGAAGGTGGCGCAGGTCAAGCTGCTCCAGGCCGGCATCCGCCGGCGCGAATGGGCGGTGGGCGTGATCCTCGGCCGGCTGGTGCTGCCGATCCTGTGCGGCGGGCCGATGCTCTATCTGGTCTATGGCACCGACATGGTCGCCGATTGGAGCCCGATCGCGGCCTATGGCCTGGTCGCCGGCAGCTTCCTCCTGAGCTATAAGGCACCCGATCTCTACCTCAAGAACCGCATCCAGAAGCGCACCCACGCGATCCGCAAGGGCCTGCCCGATGCGCTCGACCTGCTGGTGATCTGCGCCGAGGCGGGCCTGACCGTCGATGCCGCCTTTGGTCGCGTCGCCAGGGAGCTGGGCCGCGCCTATCCCGAACTGGGCGAGGAATTCTCGCTGACCGCGATCGAGCTCGGCTTCCTCACCGATCGCCGCGCCGCCTTCGAGAACATGGCGATGCGCATCGATCTGGAAGCGATCCGCGGCGTCGTCACGACGATGATCCAAACGGAGAAGTACGGCACCCCGCTCGCATCGGCCCTGCGCGTGCTTTCCGCGGAATTTCGCAACGAAAGAATGATGCGGGCGGAAGAAAAGGCCGCGCGCTTGCCGGCGATCATGACCGTTCCACTGATCCTGTTCATCCTCCCGGTGCTGTTCATCGTGATCCTGGGGCCTGCCGCCTGCTCGATCAACGACTCGCTGATGCACTGACGTCTACGGAACCGAACAGGGCGTGACAGGTTGGTGGCGGGTTGCCGGGAGCCCGACCATGACCGACTTGCCCTACACCACCCCCTTGCAGTTCATCGGCCTCGCGCTTGCGCTGGTCGCGGGCTGGCTGCTCGGCATGGCCACCAGCAGCCGCGGGCGCCGATGGCGGGAACGGTATGAGGCCGAGCGCGATGCCCAACAGGCGCTGCGCGAGGAACTGGCCACCGCCAATACCCGCATTCGCGACCTCGAGGCGGCCAACTCCCGGCTGGAGCGCTCCGTCGCCGATCGCCGCGCGGCGACGCCCGTCGCAGACCCCGCTCCGGCAAAGCGCGACTCGGCGATGCGCAGCTGGTTCTATGGCGGCACCGACGTGCTCGCCCGCATCCGCGGCATCGACGAGCATCGCGAGCGCCAGCTGAACCAGCTCGGCATCCAGCATTTCCGCGACATCGAGGACCTGCCGCGCGAGGACGAACTGCCGCTGGAAGAGCGACTCGGCCTGCCGCGCGGCACGATCGGGGAGGAACGGTGGCGTGAACAGGCGGCGATGCTCCGGTCCGGCCAGGCCGAGGAACATGCCCGGAGGTTCGGCCAACACGTCTGACCGTCTCCCAAAAAAGAGATCGACTGTCGCCCGGGTGCCACACCCGGGCGCTTTTTTTTGCGCGCGCCCCGGCGCACGCCGACGCACAACCGGGCGTGCGCACCGCCCCTGCGCCGGTGATGAATCCAAACGTTATCATCAGCTTCAGCTTCACTCTGCAGACGATATCCCGCCCGCTTCAAAACCCCTTCCGCCGCAACATTGGTCAAGGACCATTCACGCCTCCGACACAAATAGGTCATGCCTTTGTATTGTACTGGCTTGACAAGTGGTCATACCTCTCGGACATTTGTCGGACCACGAGCAGCAAGCTCGGGATAGAAAATAGAGCACCGCAGGCGTCGCCATTTTCAGTGAGGGGTGGTTTCATGCAAGATCGTATAACGTCGAAGACGCGCCGCGCCGTATCCGGCACCAAATTGGTATTGTTGTCTGCCGGCTGCCTCGCAGCCATTGCCCTTGCGGATCCCGCCCTCGCCCAGACGAGCGATGCCCCAGCCGCGCCGGGCCAGGACGAGCCGGGCGGCGAGATCGTCGTCACCGGTTTCCGCTCCAGCCTCGCCTCCGCGCTCGACGCCAAGCGCAAGGACATCCGCATCACCGATGGCATCTCGGCCGAGGATATCGGCAAGTTCCCGGCGCAGAACATCACCGAGGCGATCCAGCGCATCGCCGGCGTGCAGATGTCGAACATCAACGGCCGCGGCTCGACGATCAGCATCCGTGGCCTCGGCGCGCAATATGCCCGCACCACGATCAACGGCCAGACCTTCGCCAGCGCCGACTTCAAGGACGGCTTCCGCTACGATATCATCCAGACCGATCTCGCCAGCGCGATCCAGGTGGTCAAGTCGCCCACCGCGGACATGGACACCGGCGGCCTGTCGGGCACCGTCAACATCGATACCGTGAAGCCGCTCGCCTATAAGGGCCCGCGCTTCATCGTCGGCGTGAAGGGCTATAATTCCGAGTATCGCGGAAAGGAATGGACGCCCAAGGTCAGCGGCGCGTACATCGACAGCTTCGCCGGCGGCACGCTGGGCGTGATGGCGAACGTCAGCTACCAGAAGCTGAAGGATCGCGGCGACTATGTCTTCATCAAGAACTGGTACCAGCCGGGCCAGGTCGTGGCGGACGCCGTCGTTCCGGGCAACATCCGCTATCGCCGCATCGATCGCGATACCGAGCAGCTGATGGCCAGCGGCGCGCTGCAGTGGAAACCCAGCGACAATTTCGAAGCGCTGCTCCAGGGCGAATATTCGCGCGACCACACCCGCTACACCACACGCCAGATGGTGTTCGGCCGCTGGCAGCCGGGCGCGGTGACGGTGAACAGCGTCAAGAACGGGATGGCGACCAACATCTCGATCAGCAGCTTCAACGTCGACAACAACACCCAGCCCGAACTGCGCAACCTGAAGACCCAGGCCTATACCGGCACGATCAACTGGCAGCCGGGCGAACGCTGGAAGGTGCACGCCGTCGCCCACTATACCAAGGGAGACGCGGCGCTGTACGAATGGGCGACCATCGACGAGATCCGCTTCGCCAATGGCGGCACGCTCGACGTTTCGGACCCGAGCAACGTCAAATGGTCGACCGCGAGCCTCACCGACGGTTCGATGTGGAACAGCGCCAACCGCACCTGGTTCGCGTTCGTCGATGGCGCGACGCATATCCAAAGCGCGAAGGACAAGGCCGCCCAGCTCGACGTCACCAGGGATCTCGACTGGCACGGCATCCAGTCGCTGGTCGTCGGCGCCAAATATCACCACGAAAGCTTCGCGACCAACGCGTATCGCCACGATCGCGATGCCGATGTGGCCGATCCGGTGAAATATCCCGAATATGCCTGGATCCCCAATCTCGGCACCACCGGCCAGCTGGTCGACAACTTCCTGGGCGGCGCGATGTCGATCCCGCACGCCTTCCTTTCGGTCAACGCGGACGAATGGCAGCGCATCCTGGCGTCCAAGGGCATCACCGTGCCCGACGTGCCCGATTGGCCCAGCACCTATCGCGTCGATCGCTACGTGCCGGCCGTCTATGCCATGGCCAATGTGGACACGCAGATCGGCGGCATGGCGCTGCGCGGCAATCTGGGCGTGCGCTACGAGCACACCCGCCAGAACGTTACCGCCAGCGTGACCGACGGCACCGGCAGCGGGTCCGCGCTGCTCGGGCAGCAGCATGTCATCCAGAATTACGGCAACGTGCTGCCCAGCGCGAGCTTCGCCCTGGACCTCACGCCGAAACTGGTCGCCCGCTTCGCCGCGGCCAAGGTGCTGGTGCGCCCGCTGCTCAACAGCCAGACGCAGATGGCGGACACGATCAGCACCGGCCAGTCGCAGGGGCGCCGCTTCACCTCGGTCTCCGAAGGCGAATCGCGCCTGAAGCCGCTCACCGCCAACCAGCTCGACCTCAGCCTGGAATTCTACCATGGCCGCGGCAATTCGGTGAGCATCGCCGGCTTCTACAAGGCGGTGAAGAACGGCACCTTCACCCAGTTCTACTGCCCCAGCTCGTACAACGGCGTGGCGCTGAACGGGATCGTCACCGATTGCCAGTCGGCCGATCGGACCGCCGATTACAGCTTCAGCCGCGTGCTGAACGACGGCCGCACCATCCACATCAAGGGCGTGGAGTTCTCGGCCTCCGAGAATTTCGATGCGATCCTGCCGGTCAAGGGCTTCGGCGCCACCGGCAACGTCACGCTGGTGGATACCAATTCGAGCGCGCTGGGCACCGGCTTCAACCTGCGCGACCTGTCGAAGTTCACCGCCAACATCACGCCCTATTGGGAAAACGAGATGTTCAGCGTGCGCTTCTCGGTCAACCACCGCAGCGCGTACAAGCAGGACGCCGCCAGCAGCTTCTTCGTCAACAGCGGCGAGATCCACACGGTGCGCGCGCGCACCCAGATGGACCTGGCGCTGGGCTTCACGCCCAACAAGTGGCTGAACTTCACGGGCGGCATCATCAACCTGAACGACACCCACGAAGACGCCTACCAGACCACCGCGGACACCTTCCAGATGGCCAGCCGCACCGGTCGCACCTTCTATCTGTCGGCCACGACCAAGTTCTGATCGACCGACACCGGGCTGTTCCCGGGGGCGCCCCTCTTCCGCGAGGAAGGGGGGCGTTTCTCGTTTGGGGGGGCGCATTCCGCTTTGACGACAAGCAACGGGACGTGCCGCAGTCCCGGCCCCGCTACCCGCCCGGCTCCATCGAGGGAGATCGGACATGACGTTGCTTGCGGACAAGACGGCCATCATCACCGGGGCGAGTTCGGGCATAGGCCGCGCCGCGGCGCTGCTGTTCGCGGCGCAGGGGGCCTCCCTGGTGCTGGTGGCGCGTCGCAAGGACCGGCTGGAGGCGCTGGTGGAAGGCATCGTCGCGGCGGGCGGCAGCGCGGTGGCGATGACCGGCGACGTCACCGATGCGGCGACCCACGAAGCTGCCGTCGCCGCTGCGCAGACACGATTCGGCGGGCTGCACATTGCCTTCAATAATGCCGGACTGGTTGGCCCGATGCAGCCGCTTGCCATGATAGACCCCACGGACTGGCAGGCGGTGCTGGCAACCAACCTCACCGCCGCGTTCCTCGGCGCACGCGCGCAGATTCCGGCGATGCTGGCCAGCGGCGGCGGCGCGCTGGTGTTCACCGGCAGCTTCGTCGGCGCGAGCGTGGGGTTGCCGGGGATGAGCGCCTATGCGGCGGCCAAGGCAGGGCTGCTCGGGCTGGTACGCGGCATCACCGCCGACTATGCGGCCGCCGGCATCCGGGCCAACGCGTTGCTCCCCGGCGGCACCGCAACGGAGATGGCGGGCGACGACGCGCAACGCGAATGGGCCGCGGGCCTGCACGCGATGAAGCGGATCGCTGACCCGGACGAAATTGCGCAAGCCGCGCTGTTCCTGGCGAGTGACATGGCGAGCTTCGTGACGGGTTCGTCGCTATGGGCGGATGGCGGCAATGCCGCGGTGAAGCTGTAGCAAGCGCACGATAGCCCCTCCCCTTCAGGCGAGGGGTTTGCAGGCTGAGCGGTCTAGCGCAACACCGCCGGCGTATAGTTCTCCACCACTTCCGCCAGCGCCCGGCCCTCGCCGTCCAGCACCAGCGCGCGGTGGCGGAGCACATAGGGAGCGACGCCCGTCAGCACCTGCTCCAACGGCTTGCGGTGCGGGTGGAGCGGGCGGATCACCGCGCCGAACGGGGTATCGCCCTGCTCCAGCGCGGCGTTCATCTCCGGGGTCAGCCGCGCCGGCACATACCAGTTCTCGGCGACCGACAGTGCCACGCCCGCGCAGCTGAGCACGACGCTGCGGTACACGACCCGCTCGTCCGGCCCGATGCCGAGCCGCGTCCGCTGCTCGGGCGTCGGGTCCTTGTGCGCCGTCCGATCGACCTCGGCGACGACCGGAGCACCGCAGCGGCGTTCCAGCACGGCGGTGGCGGTGGGGCTGGCGAGAAGGTCGCGGCTGAGGGCCGCCGCATCGTCCGTCGCTGCCGCTACCGCCACTACCAGCATCACTTTCCTCTTATGGCCGCCTGCGCTGCCGCAAGCCGCGCGATCGGCACGCGATAGGGCGAAGCCGAGACATAATCGAGCCCCGTCTTCTCGCAGAACGCGATCGATGCCGGATCGCCGCCATGCTCGCCGCAGATGCCGAGCTTGATGTCGGGCCGCGTCGCCCGGCCGCGCTCGGCGGCGAGCGCGATCAGCTGGCCGACGCCCTCGACGTCGAGGCTGACGAACGGATCCTTGGCGTAGATGCCCTTCTCGACATAGGTCGTGAGGAAGCGCGAGGCGTCGTCGCGGCTCACGCCGAGCGTGGTCTGGGTGAGGTCGTTGGTGCCGAACGAGAAGAAGGCGCCCACCTCGGCGATCTCGCCCGCCATCAGTGCGGCGCGCGGCAGCTCGATCATCGTGCCGACCAGATAGTCGAGCGTGCGGCCCTTTTCGGCGAACACCGCCTGCGCGGCCTTGTCGACCACCGCCTTCATCAGCTCCAGCTCGCGCCGGGTGCCGACCAGCGGGATCATCACTTCCGGCACCGGCGCCGCACCCGACTTCTCCGCCACGGCAATCGCCGCCTCGAAGATCGCGCGCGCCTGCATCTCGTAGATTTCGGGATAGGTCACACCCAGACGACAGCCGCGATGGCCGAGCATCGGGTTGAACTCGTGCAGTTCGGCGGCGCGGCGCTTGAGCGTGTCGACGTCCACGCCCGCCGCCGTGGCGACCTCGGCGAATTCCGCCTCTTCGTGCGGCAGGAACTCGTGGAGCGGCGGATCGAGCAGGCGGATCGTCACCGGCAGGCCGGCCATCACCTCGAAGATCTCGAGGAAGTCGCTGCGCTGTTCGGGCAGCAGCTTCTCCAGCGCGGCGCGACGGCCGGCCTCGTCCTCGGCGAGGATCATCTGGCGCACCGCGGTGATGCGCGCCGAATCGAAGAACATGTGCTCGGTGCGGCACAGCCCGACGCCCTCGGCGCCGAACTCGCGCGCGGTGCGGCAGTCGAGCGGCGTCTCGGCATTGGCGCGCACCTTGAGGCGGCGGACCTCGTCGGCCCAGGCCATCAGCGTGCCGAAGTCGCCCGACAGCTCGGGCTGCACGGTCGGCACCTGGCCGGCCATCACCTCGCCGGTGGCGCCGTCGATCGTCACCATGTCGCCCTCGCGGACCTCACGCCCGCCGACGCGCATCACCTTCGCGCGCGCGTCGATCGACAGGCTGCCCGCACCGGAGACGCAAGGCCGGCCCATGCCGCGCGCGACGACCGCCGCATGGCTGGTCATGCCGCCGCGCGCGGTCAGGATTCCGCGCGCCGCGTGCATGCCGTGGATATCCTCGGGGCTGGTCTCGACGCGGATCAGGATCACCGCCTCGCCGGCATTGGCGCGCTTCTCGGCCGTGTCGCTGTCGAACACCGCGAGGCCCGAGGCGGCGCCTGGGCTGGCGGGCAGGCCCTTGGTCAGCACATCGCGCGGCGCCTTGGGATCGAGCGTCGGGTGGAGCAGCTGGTCGAGCGCGGCCGGATCGACGCGCAGGATCGCCTCCTCGCGCGTGATCAGCCCCTCATTCGCCATGTCGACCGCGATCTTCAGCGCCGCCTTGGCGGTGCGCTTGCCGCTGCGCGTCTGCAGCATCCACAATTTGGCGCGCTCGACGGTGAACTCGATGTCCTGCATGTCGCGGTAATGGGTTTCGAGCCGGTCGAACACCGCCGCCAGCTCGCCATAGACCTCGGGCATCGCCTCTTCCATCGAGGCGGGCTTGGCGCCTGCGGCCTCGCGGGCGGTCCGGGTCAGATATTGCGGGGTGCGGATGCCGGCGACGACGTCCTCGCCCTGCGCGTTGATCAGGAACTCGCCATAATAAGCGCGCTCGCCGGTCGAGGGGTCGCGGGTGAACGCCACGCCCGTCGCCGAGGTGTCGCCCATGTTGCCGAACACCATTGCCTGCACGTTCACCGCCGTGCCCCAGTCGGCCGGAATGTCGTTCAACCGGCGATAGACCTTGGCGCGCTCCGACTGCCACGAGCCGAACACCGCGCCGATCGCCCCCCAGAGCTGGTCGTGCACGTCCTGCGGGAACGGCTTGTTCCACAGCTCCTCGACGATGCTCTTATATTCGGCGACCAGCGCCTGGAGGTCGCTGGCCGACAGCTCGGTATCGAGCGTGAAGCCGCGATCTTCCTTGGCGATCTCCAGCGCTTCCTCGAACCGGCCATGGTCGAGACCGAGCACGACATCCGCATACATCTGGATGAAGCGGCGATAGCTGTCCCAGGCGAAGCGATCGTCGCCGCTGGTGGCGGCCAGGCCCTGCACGGTCTGGTCGTTGAGGCCGAGATTGAGGACGGTGTCCATCATCCCCGGCATCGACACGCGCGCGCCCGAACGGACCGAGACGAGCAGCGGATCGGCCGCATCGCCGAACTGCTTGCCGGTGATCGCGGCGATATGCGCGATGCCGCCCGCGACTTCCGCCTTCACGCTTTCGGGGAAGGTCTCGCCTTCCTCATAATAACGCGTGCACATCGCAGTGGAGATGGTGAAGCCCGGCGGCACCGGCAGCCCGATCGAGGCCATCTCGGCAAGGTTCGCGCCCTTGCCGCCAAGCAGATTCTTGTCCCCCGCACCACCATCCGAAACACCACCGCCGAAGCGGTACACATATTGCGTCATTCTGATCCCCTTCCGATCGAAAGCGCCCCTTCAAGACAGAAAGGGCGCTACCGCAGCTGCGAAGACTCAGGAACCGCTGATTACGTTGTCGGTGCCGGATTATTTCCGGAGAATGGCAGTTTCAGGCCAATTTACCAGTGATTAATCGTACAATTGGAGCCCTTATCCCTCGATTTTGGCGAAGTCCGCGACCTTGTGCACTGCATCACGCATCCGCGCGAGCAGGCCCAGCCGCGCGGCACGCTTGGCGGGATCGGCATCGTTGACGGTCACGGAATCGAAGAAGGCGTCGATCGGCGCGCGCAAGGTAGCGAGCGCGGCCATGGCATCCTCGAACTTCTCGGCTTCGATCGCGGCGGTCGCCTTGGGCTCGGCGGCGTCGAGCGCGGCGGCGAGTGCCGCCTCGGCGGGTTCGGGCGCGGGGTTCACGGCGCCGGCTTCCCAATCCTCCTTCTTGAGGATGTTCGCCGCGCGCTTGTAGCCGGCGAGCAGGTTGGCGCCGTCCTCGGTCGTGACGAACGCCTGCAGCGCCTTCACCCGCGCGAGCAGCCGGACGAGATCGTCCTCCCCGCCGAGCGCGAACACCGCGTCGATCAGGTCGTGGCGAACACCCGCCTCGCGCTGCTGGACCTTGAGGCGGTCGGCGAAGAAGTCGAGCACCTCCTGGCTTACCGAGCGCAGCAGCGGGAAGCGCAGGCCGTTGTCGAGCAGGATAGCGAGCACGCCCAGCGCCGAGCGCCGAAGCGCGAACGGATCCTTGGAGCCGCTCGGCTTGAGGTCGACGCCGAAGAACTGGGTGATGCTGTCCAGCTTGTCCGCCAGCGCCACCGCCACCGTCACCGGATCGGTGGGGACGTCATCGCCCTGCCCCACCGGCTTGTAGTGATCGCGGATCGCCGCGGCGACCGCCGGGTCTTCCCCTTGCGCGGCGGCGTAATAGCCGCCCATCAGGCCCTGCAGCTCGGGGAACTCGCCGACCATGCCGGTGACGAGGTCCGCCTTGGCGAGCCGCGCGGCGCGTTCGGCGAGGGAGGCCAGAAGCTCCCTCTCCCCGTCCGGGGAGAGGGTCGGGGAGAGGGGCATATCCGCGGAAGACGGCGCTCGTGGAGAGTCCCCCTCGCCCCACCCACTCCCCCCAACGGGGGGGGGCGTTACGACGCCGCGCGCCACCCCCCCCCGGGCCCGCGT